>DATEOO010000388.1:0-2878 GCA_035274085.1 Candidatus Nitrosocosmicus sp. | reverse complement strand
GCTAATTCCTATTTATCTAACGGGGAAATATCTAAATGGAATGGAAAAAGGATCTGCTGTAGATTCAGTTGATATAATTTCATCAATATTATCATCATAATGGAGTTTTGATGCTTCAAAAACTCATGTTTGTTTGTCTCGGATGAAAATGTAGTAAGTTCATAAAGCATTTATAATAATGTAGCTCGGGATCTACCTATCTAAAAAATTTCATTTTTTTTAGATATACTATACCGTATTGAACGACAAGGTCCCCACTATTGGTTGCCATCAATTTTAAATATTGGCAGATGGATTTAATTATATAATGAATAGTCCAAAAGTTTTGGGGCTTGGCCTTCTGGCAGCCATAACATTGTTCTCAATAGTTGCAGTAACCCCTGGAGCTATCACTGTTTCCTCTACAATTCAACAAGTCGGTGCAGTCGAAAGTGGTGATGGCGGAGAGAGAGAGTGTTTATCTAGTTCATCGGCTCTATTTTTTGATAGTCAACCTGCAGTAACTACTGCCTCCGCATAATATTAGATCAGAAAAAGCTTTTAGATCTAATTCCTTTTTTCACTTTTTCCATATAGACAAATAATTGTTCATATCTCTTGATATGGATGTTTTTACCTTTTGTCCTATCTGGGTGATGAGAAAGTGGGAAAGGAGATGTCATGTTGTTACATGTACCAAACATCCCCTAATTGTAGTATATAATTGTCTAAATCTTGAAAAAAGAAATGGGTTTATTATAATTCTAAATGCATTGATTTTGATGGATTCCTGCTAAAGATCAATATATCTGAGTTAAAAAAATATATTGCTAAAAAATCTATTTGTTTAGCAAGATCTAAAATTAATTTTCTTTTGGTATTATTTCAAAAAAAAGGACTAAAATAGAATAATCTCTTTGATCAGTTCAAATATACACAAAATTGAACAATGCTAACTGAAAGATCTTAGTAGATGTTGGAGTATTCTTAATGAAAATTTGTATCATTCTTAATTTAAGATTAATAGAAAAATCTTTCAGATTAGCTTGTACCTGAAATGGCTATGCTTTTTATAAAATAATAGCTAATTAATATGTATGAGCATTAGTAAACCTGAAGATTTTGTAACATGTAAAGCATGCAATCATCCGAAATCCGTCCATGTAGCTATGGGTATGGGCCATGCTCCTCCTTTTTGCAAGGTTGAGGGGTGCAATTGTCCTAGTTTTACATTATGATAATTCACTTTGGATTAGGATTGTTAATAAATAATTGTTATTTGATCTAGTGATAGCGAAGATAATAAAAGTCAATATATCTAAAAAAAGAAAATAATCATTATTTGAGCATTAATTAGCTAAATACCTAACTGCTTACCTTGAGATTGTTTTTTGCTCCAAATAATAATTGAGACTACCTATTTCTGTCTTAGATGGGTGAATCTGAACTCAAATGTATTTCTAGATTAATCTGTAACCGCTACAAGTATAACGTTTATTTTTAGAATCAAATACTCCGTCTAAAAAGCAAACCATGCCATCAAGATCTTTTATCTCCTTGTTATGAGTAAAATATGTTCTTATTACATAGTATTTGCCATTCTTGCTTGTATCTTTTCCAACAAAGGAAATTTCTTGCCCGTTCTCTGTGGTAAAAATACCTTGCCAGTCTGAAATAGAGATACCATTTTCAAAAATAATAGAGCGTCCATGACCCTGAAGATTACCATTTGGAAACAAGTCTATTCCTTTAATCTTGCCTGTCCAGCTGCTTTCTCTTTCGATTATTGATTTGTCTTTATCCTCTGAAATTATTCTGCTATTGGTTGGAAAATCTACTTCCTCAAATATTTTTTTTCCAATATTGGTCATTGTTCAAATATCTCTTACACCTTTTAAAAGATGTTGTGTTAGACTAATTGAAACCTTTAATCCCATTATAGGTATCTGTTAGTAAATTCAAACATCAATTAATATTTTTTAGAATGACTTCTTAATTGATACAAAAAAAATCAAAAAAAGAAGGCTAGGAATCATTATTAAATGAGCCGCTTATGCCCTTGTACTTTATCTCTCTGCTCTTGGTATTGTTGTATCGGTAGGTGGTTGCTCAAAAGTAGGTAGACACTCGCCATTTTGTTGTGCTCCAACGCCAAGGTTATTTCCTGTCAATGCATTAAATTCCGGAGAAACTGATTGTGCTCCTGTGTCGCCGGCTTGTCCTTGGCCCGTTTCCTGTTCAGCAGCACTATTGTCTGCTTGACCTGCTGCACTATTTCCACTACAAATTTCCAATGGCGTTCCCAATGTTGCCAAAGCATTTGGGATGTAAACACCCAAGATGCCCGCTACAATAAAAACTGAAAGAATTCCAGTAATTAATTTACCCATGTTTTTTCATTGAAAAGAATGGTATTTACCACTTATCTCATATAGTTATGAAGCTTTATTATTGCAAAAAGACCATACATATCATTTTTCTGAAAAAAGGTTAGTAAAATCTAGTTTGTTTTAGTAGGGGCTTAATTATTATGTCGAATTTTTATAACTATTTAGAAAATTTGAAAACTTTTAATTAAATTACAGATTATTTATATTAGTTTTTCCTATTATTGTACATTGTAAAAGTTAAAGGAAATTGTACAACTTATTCTAAAAATATATCAAATTTATTATAAATTAATGATGTATAATAAAGAGGGAGATACCTTAAAAAATCTAAAAGACCACTAACGGTGATATCTTCAATTGAAACATTATTTATGATGGCTGTGTGATTACCATGCCTGTCATTCAGACCTTATTCTTTTAGATAAATTTGTATTCTCCCTCTCAAATCATGTGTTTGATATTCATCTAGATTCTTATCTTTTAGTTTGCACATATAGATAAATATCGAG
>DATEOO010000387.1:0-2013 GCA_035274085.1 Candidatus Nitrosocosmicus sp. | reverse complement strand
TATCAAATATATAGTAATAAATTCGATATTAATAACATATAATATATGATTTATCAATTTTCATATAAAATTATTATATGTAAATTTTAAAAACAACCCTCTACTAATACTTTCTAATGAATTTTACTAAATATGCATTAGGGATATTCGTTTTTGCAGGAATTATCTCCTTAATAGCTGGTAGCGGTGGAAACTATTTCACATCTGCAAATGCTCAAACCCTAGGCGAAAAAATTGGCAATAGTATAGGTGGAGCATTGGATGAAGCTGGTGAAGGATTAAGTAATGTATCAAAAGGTGCAAGCCAAGCAGCAAACAACACCGCAAGTGAAATGAGTCAAGCAGGTCAAAACGCAACACAGGCCATGAGCGGTGCAGCAAATGAAACTAGCCAAGCAGCAGACAATGCAACAAGTAGCAAAAATAGCAGCAATCCATTGGAAATGCTGATGAATTTGTTCAAGGGAAATAAATAAGCATCAATCAATCCTTAAATCTTTTTTGTATTTTGTTTTTGATTTGTGAATATTTTTGTAAAATAAAACGATTGTTATTGTATTAACATAAGCAAGAATACGTCAATAATCCATGAGCAAGATGATCCATTCCGCTATGACACAGATCAAGCTTGGGATTTACTATTAAGCGGCTTTTTTCAAATAAGTACTTTAGCTTTTGAATAAGATTATGATTTTGGTAAGTGGGATCTATGATAATTCCTTTTTCCCAAAATAAGGAAAAAATTGGTATAATATATTGATCGAACAAGTTATTTATTGTGGTTTATCGTATCTTACCTAATGGAATTAGTTTATGATTATCCTTTATATCGCCCACCATCTGAATCACAATCTTTAATTTTTCAAGTTACACTGGGATGTTCATTCAACAAATGCTCATTTTGTAATATGTACAGAACAAAGGACTACTCAGAACGATCTATCGAGGAAATAGATAATGAAATTGATTTAATGGCCAAATATTATCCAGATACTAAACGGGTCTTCCTTGCAGATGGTGACGCTCTAAACTTGGAAACAACCAAATTAATTCGTATTCTTTCAAAGATACGAAAAAAATTCAACAACCTAGAAAGGGTATCAAGTTACTCTATGCCCAAAAATTTATTGGAAAAATCGTCTGATGAGTTGGAATCCTTAAAGAAAGCCGGTTTAGATATGGTTTATTTAGGCATAGAGAGTGGCAATGACACGGTACTAAAAAAAGTAACAAAAGGTGCAACATCCAAAATGATAGTTGATAGTTGTAGAAAGGCAAAGGACACTGGGTTCATTCTTTCATGTATGATCATTCTAGGCCTAGGAGGTAAGAGCTATTCTAAAGTGCACGCAGAAGATACGTCCAAAATAATAAGTAAGATAGAGCCGAATTATGTCGGAGCATTAACTCTCTATATGGAACCTGACATTGAGAGAGAATTTTATACAAAGTTCAAGGAACCATTCATCCCACTTGATGACCTAGATGTATTGGATGAATTGAACATTCTGGTTAAAGGCATAAATCTGAATAGTGATGTAATTTTTAGGGCAAACCATGCATCTAATGTATATTCTATTGGTGGTACACTTCCAAAAGACAAGGCAGACATTTTACAGAAAATTGGCTACTTAAAAGAACATCCAGAATTACTGAAGCCAAAGGTATTAAGAAGATTCTAATCAATAGAGTAACTCTGAGTAACTCAAGTGATAATATATATCGACTTTTATTGTGCTTCACAAAAAAAAGCCCAAACACCATATTTTGATATAACTGCTGTAATATACACCTGAAGGATCCTTCGATTAACAAAATGCTGAGTTAAATCTATCGTAGCTATTTTGATTGTCAAGATAGTTCAAATAAATTCTCGATTATGGACAAGTGGGGATTTAACCCCATGATTATATCGAGATGCTGCTTTCATTTGTTAGTTAAGAGCCGTTTGCCATAATGATATTAAGTTATTTATTGCCCATTTTGTATCATCTTGTTTTATCAAAAAGTTTG
>DATEOO010000386.1:0-3582 GCA_035274085.1 Candidatus Nitrosocosmicus sp. | reverse complement strand
TTATAAATCTAACCAAGTTGCAATAACCGTTTCACTAAAGTTTAATCCAAAATAGATTGT
Organism: Candidatus Nitrosocosmicus sp.; assembly: GCA_035274085.1. Taxonomy (GTDB): domain Archaea; phylum Thermoproteota; class Nitrososphaeria; order Nitrososphaerales; family Nitrososphaeraceae; genus Nitrosocosmicus. The sequence continues at coordinate 3,522 of DATEOO010000386.1, read as the reverse complement.
AGCCTACAATCACTAATTCTACAATGTTTTAGATCTAGTTACAATTTTTAGTTTATCTTCCACCAAATTATCTTGCTTAGTTTGATTTTACAAATGATTAATTATAAATTTAATACCAACAAGAATATCCACATTGGTCCTAAAATTAGGTGTTCACGTATCTATCAGTGGCGGAGTTTCAAATTCAGTCGGTAATGCCATGCAAATCGGCTGTTCAGCATTTCAAATATTTACTCGAAGTCCTAGACAATGGAAGTCTAAAGGACTGACTTCGCATGAATGCGATTTCTTTAAAGATAGATTAGCGAATAGTCCCATTAATCCTGAATCAGTCGTTGTACATATGCCGTACTTGCCTAATCTTTCGGCACCTGCAAGCGAAATGTATGAAAAATCAATATCAGTTTTGACAGATGAAATAACTCGCTGCAATCTGTTGGATATATCTTATCTGGTTATACATTTGGGGAGTCACCTCGGCAAGGGAACAAAAAATGGAATCAATCAGCTTGTAAATGCTTGTACAAAATCCTTGCATGCATATAACGACTTAGGGTTGACAAGGAACAAAGTCAAGATCCTACTGGAAAATAGTGCAGGACAAAAAAATAGCATTGGAAGCAAGATCGATGAAATCCAAAACATATTCGATATCCTTGGGAAAAATGATTACGGATTATGCATAGATACTTGCCATTTATTTGCAGCAGGCTATGATTTGTCTTCTGAAAGTAGTGCTTCGACCGTTATTGACAATATAGATAGGAATCTTGGTATAGATAATGTAAAAATAATTCACCTAAACGACTCAAAGGGAGAATTGGGATCGAACCTCGATAGGCACTATCACATTGGCTTAGGAAAAATTGGAGAAGATGGATTTAGATGTTTAGTAAATTCCAAAAAACTGAATAAAATTCCCTTCATCATGGAAACGCCTATTGACTCTGTTAGAAATGATCTGGAAAATATCACATTCGTAAAAACCCTCTTAACTAAATGAATACCATTCATAAAAATATTGCATTAATCGTAATTTCCCATTCAAAAAAAATTAGCTTCAATAATATTCTAATTTTGTGAGACCACCTAACGATTTTCTACAATATTTTAATCTTAAAAAAGCTCAAGGTCATTTTAAATACTCTATGATTAAGAATATTAGATATTGATAGAATATCTATTAAACGTGTTTTTGTTCTATTCCAGGATTGCAAATTATCCAAATATTTCTAATGCATCTTTATATCTGAAAATAGCTCGATATTTTTCAAGATTGTAATTCCCATTACAATTTTGGATGATATTATAAAAATATCCCATAATTGTGTCGGACAAAATATGGTTTAAATACTACGATATTGCTACTATATATACCAGACCCATTAACAAGCTCCGTTGAAAGAAGGTAGTAAAGGCAAAGTCTATTGGTATGCATACTAAGTAAATTCCAGTTGTGCTAATGTTCATGCCTTGTAAGAAATGATCAACCATTTAAAGAACTGTTACCCTTTGCAGAGCCTTTATTACCTTTCAAAATTATCTCAAACTATACTACATTCCGCAGTTGATGAGTGTATTTTGAATAATTCTTTTCCTATTCCTCAATGCTCTTTAGGCGTCAAGAATATTCTAACTTTATTATCATTTTAGTTTACTGTTTTCACAATTCAGTCTATAGTTGGAGGCGAGGATGAAAAAGAGGTTTTTAAAATCACAAAATCTAGCATCAAAAATGAGTGGAGCTTTCGGGGAAACTTTCAGGTGGTTTCATACTGGTCATTGATTATTATTAAACTTATTAATCAAGATGGTTTACCATATCTATGATTCAAATAAGGGAGGGAAATCCTGACTCAGACCAATCTGAGAAAGTTTATCTTATACTTGAAAATCACAACGAAATACCTTATGATTCCTATCCTGTCGTTATTAGACCACCTGATATGAAACCTCTTATGTACAAGGCGACAGTGTTAGAAAGAAAAATGAAGCGCTGGTAGTGATATTACCTGTTTTCTTCTAAAAGATGTATATACCATTCATGTCATCATAAAATAGGGTAGATGCATGGTCTCTCAATCTTATGAAAATAAATTTGGGATAAAATTATCAGATGATCAACGAATCAGTAATCTGGATAGTAATGGATTGATCAAGACTGAAGAGTTGGTGCAAAAAATTCCTTTATACAATGAAAAGCTCGATGTTACCAAAAAAAATGAGAATGGGAATTTGAAAATTGAAAAGAAATGGATTACAGTTAAAAAGGAAATCGAGATTCCTCTAAAATATGAAGAAATTTACATAAACGATAAAGTTTTCAATTCCTATAGCGACAAGGAGAAAGGTGAAATTTTCTTTCAAATAAAAAGCAAGATAGCTGACGCATTTTCCAGAGAAAAAACTGATGAGAAAGATAACAAACAACCTGAAACGCTTGGTAGCGAAGTAGAAATCGTGGACTGGGAACCAGAAGAATCGGAACCAAATAAGGTTGTGGTAAGTGAGACCGCTATACCGATTTCATTTGTTACAATACCTGACCAAACCGGCATCCAACAGGCCCCTGACCAAACCGGCATCCAACAGGCCCCTGACCAAACCGGCATCCAACAGGCCCCTGACCAAACAAATACTCAAGAGACCATTGAACTCTGGGGTGAAGAAATTATTATAGATAAAAGAATGGTTAAACTGGCCGAAATTGTTATAAAGAAATATCAAGTCAATGAAAAACGAAACATCGATGTTGATGTTTATCGGGAAAAGCTTACTTTGAAATTTCCGGGTAATTTCAAGGAAGAAATCTTCTAGTTGGGAATTTATCGTACTGGTGATGGCTAAAATCTCAATCCATATTATTTTATACATCTAGTTATAATATAATTTGTGCAGGCTAGTAACAATAAGGATAATATAGATTGGAAAAATGTTGTTAAAAAAGAAGTAATTGGCACCGACGGTTTGGATTTAGGGGAAGTTGCAGAAATTGGTGATAACTTCGTTGTGATACAGAAGGGGCTCTTTAACAAGAAAAGATTCATAATCCCAAAATCAACCGCTGAAAGTTTTGATGGAGATATTCTCCGTGTAAAGGTAAACGAACATGAATTAGCAGGATACGAGGAAACAGTCGACCCTGCATTCAAGGACTATTCTAAATTTAAATCATCTGATATGTCCAAAGAAATGGAAACTAGAATTCCTGTAATAGGGGAAAATCTGCAAGTTTCAAAAAAAGTTGTCGAGGATAAGGTCGACATCATAAAAGAACCTATTAAAGAAACAAAAACCGTTGAGATAGATTTGACTTATGAAAAGGTAACCATAGAACGTATACCAATCAACAACGAAGAGACAGGGATCGAAACGTCTCCTGGTCAAACCCAAAGGTTAGAAGCATCAGATATTGAAGAGTCATTATCCTCTCAAACTCCTCCTTCACCTCAAACTCCTCCTTCACCTCAAACTCCTCCTTCACCTCAAACTCCTCCTTCACCTCAAACTCCTCCTTCACCT
>DATEOO010000385.1:0-4138 GCA_035274085.1 Candidatus Nitrosocosmicus sp. | reverse complement strand
AGTCTTTTTACTCCTGACCAATATTTGATATATGTTGTACAAAGTTAAAAAATTGTTTGTGTTAAAGAGATTAATGACACAGTACAAAAAATTATCAATCCATTACGCGTTTAATTTTGAGCTCCCATTCTTTTAGATACATTTGTATTCTCCCTCTCAAATCATATGTTTGAGATTCATCCAGGTCCTTATCTTTTAGTTTGCACATATAGATAAATATCGAGGACTAATAACTACAATGAAATCTATTTGGTTGACTGGAGCTATATTGTTATTTGTGAAAAATGTGGTTATATTTCAACAGAAAAATTACCTGAGGAAAATGCAAAAAAGCTTTTGCACGAACATGAAGAAGGTTCAGAAGCCTGTACTACTGGGCATATAAAACTAATGAAAGTTAGAACCTAAATTGCGTTGACTACGCCTGCACTCTTGTAGAGCATTTTAACGCATTCAGAATACGTTCTATATTTGAATTTGATTTCATTAATCGGAATATCCTCATCAAGTTGTTCTTTGGATGTATCAATTTTATACTTTTTAGATATGTCATCTAAAATTGTGTTTATTGTCGAGTTGGTGTAGGATTCGACTATCAGGCGATTCATACTAAACTATTAATTTCCTAGTATATATTCTTCTATATACCTGTAGTATGTTTTAACCTATGATATGGTAGTTTACTTCTGCCATTGCTTTTGATCTTATTTTTGTTGATATTTTTTGTAGTCAAAACTTGATTTAGCTAGGTAGGGTTGTGTGTTTCTAACCCCTCTATAAGGTCCGCTATCTACCAAATAATTGTTTTTGAAAGCTATTAAAAGTATTTTAATTCTCATCGTGATTATTTCTGTTGTAAACATCATGATTAGGGATAATATGTAGAGACCATTGCAGACAAAGATGTGTGGTGGTTTTGTAAGTGCATTTGATTTCAATGAAATACCTAACCCTATTCAATAATTTATTTTCGTAAGGTGAAGTGAGATGAGATGAGATGAAGTGAGATGAGATGAGGTGAAGTGAGATGGACTTGGTTATTATTAAAAACGGGTTTTTGTTTTCCATTGTATGTTAAGACAAGACAAGATTATGTGATAGTCTGGTTCGAGGACTGATGATACCAGTCTGATATTACGATTACAATCATGATATAACAATTATGAGGGTCTACTTGTTTACTTGTTTCCTTTGTATATTCTACCTAATGCTAACTGATTTGTAATCTAGATAATATATTATATTCTATATGACGTAGATATAATAGCATGGTCGATTATTTTTCCGTATTTTTAAGTTTATTGGCCGGATTATTTGCTACATTGATGATGTCTATTTTCGAATTTCCTTTTTGGAGAAAGTGGGGACTAGAAGGATCTCTTGAATGGCATGAAAATCAGGTATTATATAGCAAAATTTTTAAAACTGATGTAACGCAGATCAATTTTCCTGGACTTTTTTTTCTTCATTTTGTAAATGGCGGGTTGGGGGGGATTGGTTTTTATTATTTATTGACTTTGATTCCGTCTTTAATCACTGTAGCAGTTTTTGTAGGCATTATATATGGTCTACTTTTATGGGTACTAACACTATTACCAATTCACAAGCCCATAACTGGAATTGATCCATTTAAACATCCATTGGGGCTTGGTCCGGCAATCACAAGTTTAACTGGTCATATATTGTATGGTGTAATTCTATCTGTTCTTATACTACAAATTTTCTAAACTTAATTTTCATTCTTTCTAAAATTTAAATTTTGATTAGTGTGTTTCAAATCTTTCAGAACTAAACTTTGTTCAAAGATTCCTGCCTAGGAATAGGAATACACAGGTTTAGAACTTGACCGGTATTACTTTCTTTTTCTTTTTCTTTTCAGACATACTTTTTGATATCGATATTATCTGCACCAGGTATTTTAGCAATCTCAAATCTCTCTCTATCTTTGAGAAGAGAAATTGTGGCGTCTATTCCTAATTTTGTAGTTAATAGGTTTGTCTGATCACTAGAGGGATCCAAACTTGAACCCTTTGCATTTGTTATTAATAGAAAATCTTTATCAGCTTGGGTTCTAGTAGAAACGGCATAATCTACTTCGACAGGATCCCAGGGATTAATATCATCATCAACTATAATTGCTGTCTTAAGAGAAGGGTGTGCTGCAAATGCGGTCAGAATTGCATTTTTTGGTTCACCCTCTAGCCTCTTTTTAATTTGTATTACTGCAGTTAACCAATTACTCCCTCCGTCGGATAAGTATACCATTCTAGTGGAGGGAACAGTGTTCTTAACGTAACTAAAAATTTTAGCTTCAATGGGCAATCCCATTAATAATCTGTGCTCCGTATATCCAGGCAATATATCATAATAAATGGGATTATCTCTATACCAAATTTTATTAATTTCGAAAATTGGTTGTTTTCGCTTAAAGTCATATGTCCTCAGCATCTCGACCATCCATTCTTCGGATACTTCGTCATGAAGTACTTTCCCTTCTATTACTATTTCACTGTGCGTTGGTATCATTAAATCAGAATAATTATTCTTTGCAAGCTTTAGATTCCCCTTTAAGAGATAATTTGCAATCGAAATTTCATCAATTCCGTATGCTGCTTGATAGGCTGCTGCAATATTCAGGGCCGGATGCACCCCAACTACAACATTGATTTTCAGATCCTCCTTATGTTCTTTGGCGTAAACGAAGCATTTATGAAGATGCCTACCCTCCACCATTCTTATCGCCATTTGGCTATTATTTAGTAGTAACATCCTGTGAACCGAAGAGTTTTGATTTCCATTCTCTTGATCCTTTACATATATTGTAGATGAAGTAATAAATGGGCCAGCATCTTTTTCAAAATGACTTACAATCGGAAGATCATAAAGATTTTTAGTACTGTTACCATAGAACAATGCATCATTAGATAATTCCATTGGGTAATATTCTGATCCTATATTTCCTAAATTAGATAAATCGATTTTACTGGTTGGAGTTGAAGACTCGATTCCATAAAAAAAGCGTTCTCTAGTTCCCAATATGTTTGAGACGACTTTGAATTTAGATTCATCAACGTTGGTAAACATTACAGCCTCTTTCTTGTCAAATTTACTTATTATTGCAGCAAGTTCAAACTTCTTTTTTACTTTCTTTTGTATTGTTATTAATTCGCCTCTATTCTCAAGATATGATAAAAAGCTTCTTAAATCATATTCATTCTTTAATTCTGAGTCTTCTGTTTTTGTGGCATTTTTAGTATTCTCTTGTTTTGACTTTGAATTAAATTTTTTAGTTTTATTATTTTTCAAAATAACTCTCCGATCCTTATTGCCGTTGTGTTCTTCTTTTACCATCTATTTCTCCTCTATTGCCGAAAGGATCTTTTCATTAATTATTTTCATATCGTCCAAATGTAATTTATTTTTCGTGAACATTGAAATTATGCAGATGCCATTTTTCATCAGGGAAATCCTGGTAGAAAGGGTGTCGATGAATAATTGATCATTTTTATCTTGAATCACTCTAGCCGTGCTTGATTTGTTTGTCACAGCTAAGGATACTGAAATAGATCCAAGCTTTGATTCATTCTCTGATATTGAAATAAAATAACCGTTATCAAATCTTAGTATATTTAAAAGAAATTTTCTACCAAGAGTGTTCGAAAAAATCTCTGTAGGATAACTAATCGACATTACTTATGATTTTAAGGTAAAATCATATTACTGTTAAATCTTTCCTTAAAGACATGTGCAAATCTATATCTATAATTAGATTCTCAAGATAATCTGAGTAGAAATGAGAAATCTACAAGTAGATGATATTACTTATAAAAGACTCCAATCGTTGCTAAGCGAGTATGTTTCCTCAAAACAACAAGATAAGGATATCAACGATTTGTTAAATGAATTAATTGATAATTATCAAGAAGTTCAATGGGGTACATTGGGAGGTGGAGCAGGTGGCGGTTAACAAATATAACACAGTTTATTTTAGTATGAATTCAATTAATAAATAAAATATGGCATTGATCTTTTGAATCTTAGTTGCTTATATCTCATATTTCAGATATTCATTTGGGCTATGCTCAATTCAATCTCCAAGAACGAGAAGAAGATCTATACGAAGTATTTGGAGAGGCTA
>DATEOO010000384.1:0-9934 GCA_035274085.1 Candidatus Nitrosocosmicus sp. | reverse complement strand
TGTACCAACGGTCTCATTTGCTCCAGTTGTACCAACGGTCTCATTTGCTCCAGTTGTACCAACGGTCTCATTTGCTCCAGTTGTACCAACGGTCTCATTTGCTCCAGTTGTACCAACGGTCTCATTTGCTCCAGTTGTACCAACGGTCTCATTAGCTGCGGGGTTTTCAGACATATTGTTGTCGTCAATAGTTATTGTTGAATTCTCAAGAGGAATTGTATTTGTAAACTGACTTTTATTTGATGAATTAATGTCAGCGGTAATTGTATCATTACCATCCTGAATTGTCATTGAATTATTTTCACCTGTGTTTGCAGGTGGGATCTGAGCATCCGGTGTAATTACTGTTGCATTCTCAGGGATCACTGGCTGGGTACTCTCAGTAGCATTAGATGAGGCTGGCTGTGTTTCATTTGCAAAGTTACCTGGCAAATCTGGGGTCATTATCAAGGAAATGTTGGAGGTAACATCTGGCAATAGTTCTGACGAATCGCTAGTTGTCTGAGTATTAGTCTCAGGAGTCGTCTGAGTAATAGGAGAAGTGTCATTTCTACTTGTATTCAATTCCACAGGGTTGGAACAATATTGGACAAAATCACAAACTAGCACTGATCCTGTTTGAGCGAATGAGATGGCTATCCCATAACTTTGAGAGAGTAAGAACGCAGAAATTACAAGTAAAAATAAATTAAATTTGTGGTTATCGATCTTGATTTCCTTATACATTATCTATGCTTATAAAAAGTTTTACTTAAAAATGTTTACTAATTTTCTGCTAGATTTGTGTTATATTTATATGTCAAAATGAAAGTTGAATCAATATTGGAAATTTCAGTAATTATTAACCTATTCTTGGCCATTATTGTAGCAGGCTCGTTGGGAATATGGGTTTATCTTTTTCTTGTACTTAGAAGATCATTTGAATTATCCCCAAAAATCTATACAAATGATAATTTTGTTTTAGAGGAAGAATTAATCAGTGTGATTGTTCCGGCTAGAAACGAAGAAAAATATATTAAAAAATGCATTCAGAGTCTTCTAGACCAAAACATTAAGAACTATGAGCTATTGCTTGTAGATGATAATTCAACAGATTCTACATTAGAATTGATGGAAAATTTTAGGGATGACTCTAGAGTTAGAATTTTTAAAGCAGGTGAAAAGCCGTCAGGTTGGGTTGGAAAAAATTGGCCGTGCTATATCGGATATCAAAATTCAAAGGGTAAATACCTGATGTTCACCGACGCTGATACGATTCATTCGAATAGGAGTATTCGGGATTCATTAGCAACGCTAATCAAGGAAAAGATGGATGTTATTACTGCAGTTCCGAACTTGAAATACCCAAATTTGATTGTAAAAATGGTATTGCCAGTGCTATCAGTTTTCATGTTTTCTAGATACTCTCCTATGAGAGTCAATGATCCTAACGTCAGTATTGGATATCTATTTGGGAGTTTTTTCGTGATCACTCGCAAATGCTATGAAAGTGTTGGTACTCATGCTACTGTTAAATCGGAAATAGTTGAAGATGGGGCTTTAGGTAAAAAATTGAAGGAAGAAGGATATAATTTAAAAATGTTCCGTGGTGAAGATTTATTGGAAGCCTACTGGGCACGCGATTTTAACACTCTCTGGAATTCTTTGAAACGATTGATTGTTCCTTTATACTTTACTGACAGGCTAAACTCAATCATAATGACCATTGGGATATTTTTCTTAATGACTTTTCCATTCCTCGTTTTCACATATTGTTCGGTTGCGTACTATACCCATCTCGCAGAAAAAGATCTATCTTTGAATATTTTAATGTTAATTACGACTTTGAGCATACTGAGTATGTACTGGACAAATTTTTACCAATTAAAAAAAGCCAGTACACATAAAGCGGTCTATTTTTTGGGCACCCCAATTGGATGTTTTGTTGTTTCTCTTTCATTTGTCTGGTCTATATTGATTTCAGATAAGCATGCAAAAATAAAATGGAGGGATAGGGAATATAACTATAGCAAGGGCATCAGCTGCTAACAAATCCTTTACAAAAATTTATAAATGATTTTAATTTTTGGTTTGAGAGGGACAAAAAAATACCGACTTTATTAAACAGAATCACAAATTATAAAGCAAAATTAATTCTAGATGATGGTTCTATTTTTGAAGGTAAAGGATTTGGATTTCCAACGAATGTATCTGGAGAAATAGTATTTAATACTGGTATGGTCGGTTATACTGAAACACTTACCGATCCGTCATATAGAGGACAAATACTGTGTTTTACGTATCCTTCCATTGGAAATTACGGAGTTCCATCTCAGAGGGAATTAGACAAATTCGGTCTACCAAAATATTTTGAATCTGAAAATATCCAAACAAGAGGCATTGTAGTTAACAATTTATCAAATGTGTCAAGTCACTGGTCGTGTGAGAAGACCCTAGATCAATGGCTGTTTGACGAGAAGATTCCAGGGATTTGTGATGTGGATACCAGAGAGTTAACAAAAAAGATTAGATCAAATGGTGTTATGAATGCTAAGATTGTAATGGATAGGTCTGAAAGTCAGAATGATGAAAGGTTTGATTATGATTCTTATAATTTCATGCCTGAGGTCTCAATTACCAAGCCTACTTATTATGGAAATGAGTCGTCTCCAAAAATAGTATTAATTGATACTGGAACTAAATATAGCATTATAAGAAATCTCTTAAGGATCGGATTTCAGGTAGTAAGGATGCCTTGGGACTCTTCAATAGATCAGGTAATGGCACATAAACCGGTAGGAGTGGTTTTGAGCAACGGGCCGGGGGATCCGATAGTCTGTAAGGAAACCATTCAAACTGCTTCTGGGCTGATTAACAGATCCATTCCTACTCTAGGCATTTGTTTGGGCAACCAAATTCTAGCTTTAGCTGGAGGGGCAAAAACACATAAGTTAAAATTTGGACACAGAGGTCAAAACAAAAGCTGTCTGGATCTGGTTTCTGATCATACTCTAATAACAAGCCAAAATCATGGATATGGAATCGAGTCAGCGAGTTTAGACAAAACTGATTTTGAGATATGGTTCAAGAACACGGATGATCAAACAGTTGAAGGTATAAGACACTCGGAGAAACCAGTTATAGCAGTGCAGTTTCACCCCGAAGCCTCCCCTGGTCCTGATGACTGTTTATATGTCTTTGATAAGTTTAAGAATCTAGTAAAGTCATTTGGAACGCTGAACTCATAGTAAAGATATAAATTTAATTCCTATTTTTCATAGTTTTAGTCAAAATGTCACTTGTGATGAAAATTAATGCCTCGAAACAGGAATATACGTAAGGTCCTGGTACTAGGTAGCGGAGCAATAAAAATCGGAGAAGCGGGCGAAAGCTGGATAATATATCTGGCCGCCATTTCGACTACTCTGGTTCTCAATGCTTAAAGGCCTTAAAAGAGGAAGGTATATCTAGTGTCTTAATTAATCCAAACATTGCAACTATTCAAACAGATAGTAAATTTGCAGAAAAAGTATACTTGTTACCAATCAATAGGAACTTTGTTGAGAGGGTTATAGAAATAGAAAGACCAGATTCTATTATGCTAAGCTATGGTGGTCAAACTGCATTAAACTGCGGAGTCGACCTATATGATAACGAAGTTCTAAAGAAATATGATATAAGCGTTCTAAATACTTCTGTTGAGGGTATAAAACTAACAGAGGATAGACAGAAATTTAAAGATGCAATGGTGAAAAGCAACGTTCCTGTTCTTGACAGCGCTACTGCATATTCATTTGAAGAAGCCCTAAGAGTATCAAAGGATATCGGCTTTCCTGTGATAATTAGGGTTGCATATACCTTAGGTGGAAGAGGTGGTGGTGTAGCATATAATGAATATGATTTGCAGGAGATAGTTCAACGGGGACTATCGTTGAGTATGGTTCACCAGGTTCTTATTGAAAAGTACGTTGGAGAATGGAAACAGATTGAATATGAGGTAATGAGGGATTCCGTAGGAAATAACGTGATTATATGCAATATGGAAAATGTCTTGGGGATGAAAGTCCATACCGGCGATAATATTGTTGTCGCTCCATCACAAACGCTAAATAATCATGAATATCATATGCTGCGAGACGCGGCCTTAAGAGCTACCACTTATTGTAAAATTAATGGAGAATGTAATATCCAATTCGGATTGAATCCTCTATCCGAAGAATATTGCGCTATTGAAATTAATGCTCGTCTATCGAGATCCTCTGCCCTGGCAAGCAAAGCCACTGGTTATCCTTTAGCATATATGGCAGCAAAAATAGGTTTGGGATATACGTTACCGGAGCTTGTCAACACAATCACTAAAGTAACTTCTGCGTGTTTCGAGCCTGCGTTGGACTATATGGTAGTGAAAATGCCTCGCTGGGATTTCAGAAAATTTGAGCTAGTAAAAAGGAAATTGGGAAGTGCAATGAAATCTGTCGGTGAAGTAATGGCCATTGGGAAAAATTTTGAAGAAGTTATTCAAAAAGCAATCAGGATGAGCGAAATCGGTAAGGACGGGTTGGTGGCAAACGACGGAGACGATAATGACTATGATTATATAATTAGACAAATTGAGAACTCAAAAGCAAAGCATGATACTTCTATTATAGAAAAAATAGAATACTCATTAATCCATCCAGACGATGAAATTATATTCAACGTTGTAAAAGCAATTAAGGTAGGAATCAGTATAGATAGGATAAACAAACTTTCATCAATTGATCCTTGGTTTCTGTTTAAAATCAAGAATATTATTGACAAGGAGAATGAATTGAAAAATTCGAAATTTGATTTACATTTAATCGAAGAATCTAAGAAACTAGGATTTTCTGACAAACAAGTCGGTCGATGCTTGAATCTGCAAGAGGATCAGGTTAGGGAGTTTAGGAAAAAATTTGGAATAATTCCGATAGTAAAGCAGATTGATACATTGGCTGCTGAATGGCCCGCAAAAACAAATTATTTGTATCTTACATATAACGGCAAGTCCGATGATTTGTCATTTGGCGGTGTCAAAGAAGACCGGTCTATAATAGTACTTGGAGCTGGTCCCTACAGAATTGGAAGTAGCGTTGAATTTGACTGGGCAACTGTCAACATGGTTTTCGGTCTAAGAAATAATGGGGTAAACAACATATCAATCATAAATTGTAATCCCGAAACGGTTTCCACTGATTATGATGTTCCAGATAGATTATATTTTGAAGAGTTAACTTTGGAAAGGGTTTTAGATATTTATGATAAAGAGGATCCGAAAGGTTTAGTAGCTTGCGTTGGTGGACAAAGTGCAAATAATTTGGTTTCTAAATTGAGCAATTATAACGTTCAAATTCTAGGAACGTCTAGTAAAGATGTGGATAATGCAGAGGATCGTTCTAAATTTGGTCGTTTATTGGATGTGTTAGGAATAAAACAGCCTCCTTGGAAAATGTTTACTAATTTGGAGGAATCTAAACGGTTTGCAAATACAGAAGGATATCCTATCTTAGTAAGACCTTCCTATGTCTTAAGTGGTGCCGCCATGAAAGTTATTTGGAGTGAAACTCAACTCGAACAATTTATTTTAGAAGCTTCTAGTGTAAGCCCCGATTACCCGATAGTAATAAGCAAATTTTTAGAAGAAGCTTCAGAAGTTGAAGTTGATGCCATTGGCGGCAAGACTGAAATTGTAATCGGCTCTATAATTGAACACATTGATAACGCAGGCATCCACTCTGGTGATGCTATGATGTGCATTCCACCATGGCGTCTTAACAGGGAAACCATGGAAACCATAATCGAATATACTGTCAAGATAGGTAAAGCATTGAATGTAAAAGGTCCGTTGAACATCCAATATTTAGTAAAGGATAATGAAGTGTATGTGATTGAAGCTAATGTTAGGGCATCTCGTTCAATGCCTTTTGTATCAAAGTTTTATGACTTAAATCTGATCGAGTTGGCGGCAAGATCCGTTCTGGGATATGATTTTCCAACCTTGGATAATGAACATTGGCTTAAGAAATCTGGCTTTGGAATTAAGGTCCCACAATTTTCGTTCATGCAGTTAGAAGGGGCCGATATTGTATTGGGGGTTGAAATGCAGTCAACAGGTGAAGTTGCCTGTTTTGGGAACTCATTTTATGACGCCCTTTCAAAATCATATTTGGCAGCAGGATATTCTTTACCCACTACAGGAGCAGCATTAATTACAATAGGGGGGACTAGAAATAAAGAAAAACTGCTTCCGATAGTTTCCCTAATATCAGCATTAGGTTTCAAAATATTAGCAACCGAACATACTGCCGAGTACTTTAAGAAATCTGGCTTTGAAAATGTAGAATTAGTATACAAAATTAGCGAGCCCGAAAGACATCCGAACATACTGCCACTAATTACAGAAAGGAAAATTAATTTTATTGTAAATATACCCTCTACATCCACTATTGAAAAATATGTTGGAATGCTTTATGATGAATATCAAATAAGACGCAAAGCAGTAGAAATGGGAGTCCCGGTTCTTACAACTGTGGAAAGTACTATTTCATTCGTGAAAACCCTGGAATGGATTAAGCACAATGATCCAACGGTAAGACCAGTGAATAGTTACTAGATATATTTTTCAATTACCATAGTCTAGTAAAGTAACTTTGCTAATTCATTTTCCGAGCCAATAATCGACCCATCCATGGTAAACAAAAAGGCCTTATCTATTGTCCAATTTGACTTATTTATCATGTTATATAGTAATGGTAATTTAGATTTACCGCTTGTTCGTAATGTGTTCCTATTTATCTTACTATGATAATCTAAAAGGTTGTTAAAATGAGGCATAACAATTAGTTCTAAGTTTTTCATATTTTTTTTATGATTCCTCTCTAAAGAATCATCTTTTTTTGTTAAATTGATTTTCACCCAAACTTTGTTACCATATAATACACTTCCCTCTTTTTGAATAATCGGATGCAAATGTCCTACAATGATCTTTTTCACGTTCATTCCAATTTGAGGGATAGTGTGGCCATGTGTAAAAAGTATGTTGTTTATTTCCATCCCCTTTGAGCGCATTAGATTAATATTTTCTGTTAACAACTGCTTTATATTGCCATCATGATTGCCTGGAATAAGATAGATATTGAAAAATTTACTTAATGATTTCAAAAAATAAGGAACGTTATCCCATTCTGTTCTAGTTATGATTCTTATGGATGATTTCAAATCACCAAGGATGATCAATTCCTTGACACCAGTTTTACTATGAATGTCAGTTAATAGCTTTATGGACTCATCTATATTTTGTCGAGTATCAACTAATATACCATTTCTTCTCATTGTATCTTCCAAACCGATATGTACGTCTGAAATGGCCAAATAATTCTTGTAATCTGGAGTCTCTATCATTAGAACAGGATGGGGATAAAGTGGAAAACACCTGTTTTTAATATTATTTGCACCTTCAATCATAGGCTCTTAATCAGTTAATATCAGAAACCGGGAATAATCCAAGTTTCACTTATATGTATGTACCATGTACTATATAATGATATTTTTTTGACTCAAAATAGTTTTCCCATGAAGCAATGGCATCTGGAACATGTTGAAAAAACTATTAAAAAATTTATTACAGGATTATCAGAAACTGCTAGTATATGGGAAAAACGGCAGCATAAAAGGTATGGAACTATAGCTAATTGTTGTAAACAGGTAGACTATGATCTTAAACATGGAGTCACAATAGATGAAGTTATTCAAGTTTTGCAAAAAATCAAAAGTGATGAGACTTTTGCTCCAGTAATGCAAACTGAAAACGCTATACACAGGTTCAACGAGATAGAAAAATATGTGCTCTCTTTGAAGAATCCTCGGGCAGAATAGCCTTGCCGTTTTAAAAACAGTATAGCACATCATTGTATGTCGTTTCAACATAAATTTTTAAGAATTATTTGAATATAATGTATAATTGTAAGTATGAGATGCCTGTGCTCGATCTGTTACTGGAATTGTAAATGAAGCTGTCGATAAGGGTGGTATATTGTATGGTTCTGACTGGGCTTTCCATACGCCAATTAGATCATTATTTTTGTCATTTAAAGCTGCAATTATGGTCGTGCTAGTCGAAGTAGTATTCATATTATTGGTAATTCTACCATTTATATAGTAAAACCCCGTTGCATCTAATTTAGAACTCGTAGAATGAATTTCAAGATCATTTTTAGGTGTACCTATCGCCTCGTAGGTAAACCCAACTGTATAGTTCTTGATCAGCTCATTATGATTCTTGTCATATATGAGAACATCAAAAGGAGTTTCTGCTGATGGGCTTAAAGGATGCACTGCGACTTGATTGCTGTAATTACCCAAAGTGATATTATTGGCATCTATAATGATTGCATGCACAAGAATGTTATCTATTGTCATATTCCTGTCATTTTGAGCTATACCAACTATGTGATAGTAATTATTTTGATCTTGAGTCAAGTGGGTTTGTAATACTTTCAAAGCATTTGCTCGTTCATCGGCTTGCAAAAAATTCGACATATTCAATATAACTAGAACAGAAAGGATTAGACAGGATACAATTCCTAATGAACTTTTTGATTTGTAAATTACAATCACACTTTTCATTAGATTTATTTGCAGAAAATGATTAAATTAACCTTTGGTGCAGCCTTAAAACAATATATATTTAGCCCTAATTAAATAAAAGAAATCCTTGATAATATCAGAAGGCTCTTTTGTCCTATTTTTTTTTAACAGTGATAAGAAATGGCTCATACGGGTTGAAAATGAAAAGAAATTACATACTCATCTTGGTATTATTGATGCAGGTTCGACGATTGGTTTAGAATACGGCTCGCATATCTTTACGAATAAAGATAAAAAAATTTTCCTTCTGCCTCCAAATACATATGATTTCGTAATGAAATCTCAGAGAACCACACAAATAGTATATCCAAAGGACTATGGATATATTGCTGCAAGAACGGGACTGACAAGTGGTTCCAGAGTATTAGAAATCGGTACGGGAAGTGCTGCCTTATCTACCTTTCTTGCAAGTATTGTCATGCCAGAAGGTCACCTTTATACATTTGATATTAATGAGGACTTTATGTCCATAGCAAAGAAGAATCTAGAAAAATCCGGCATGGCTGATTATGTAACTCAGGGAATATATGACTCCGCGAAAATGGATCAAGTCCAAGATGTTGATTTGGTAGTGATTGATCTTGGTGATCCCTGGAATTACTTGAACGTTGTTTATCCGTCCATGAAGAGTGGTGCTTCAGTAGTTTGTATATGTCCTACTATGAATCAATTGGAAAACCTGGCAACCCATTTCTATCATGGTGGTTTTGTTGATTCCGACTGTGTAGAGACATTTATCCGTAAAATAGAGGCCAGAGAAGGTAAAACACGTCCATCTATGAGAATGATAGGGCATACCACTTACTTGGGGTTTGCAAGAAAAGTTTTGAAATAGTTACCATCACCTAAAGTTGTGAATTTCTATATTCGTGTCACTATCCAATCCATGCAATAATGTTTAGTTCCAAAGGCACTTTACCGTTGGACAAGGACATAGAATTTTCAGGCTTTTTAATGGTTATGGTCAATATCTGTCGGAGCTGGCGACAAATATGTCATGTATGAGTATCAACGGAGCCATTAACTAGTATCAAATTGTAATTCTAACTTTTCTCCTCAATTCATTAAAATCTGTCTCTTGATAGTTACTTTGGAGAATTTACAATGTATGGTTACTTATGTTATCTAATCTAAAGTGGTGGTAGCCTACTTAAGAGAATGAGCTCAAATTGGTCAAATCTTGAAGTATTTTTTTGGAATGATGGTTACTATTTATACTATCGAGTTCTTTTTTGGCAAGATTCGAAGAATTAAGATATGTGTTTTCCATTATTTCGATAAATATGTTATC
>DATEOO010000383.1:0-4235 GCA_035274085.1 Candidatus Nitrosocosmicus sp. | reverse complement strand
AGGAGAGGAGGACTCTACAAAGCTTATGATCCCTTATTTGTTATTCTCATTTTAAAACATGAACAAATTAATTTATTTTTCCAAAAATTGTATATAGAAATTTGTGAATCATGATGCTACATACATAACTATCTATGCATAAATACTATGAGAAATACATAGCTTGAATTGAATAACTGGAAAAAGCTCGTACTATCTTTCACAATAGTTTTTATATTTACTATACCAATTGGTATTAATACTATACTACATCAACAATCTTTTGCTCAAATTACTACTGCTGATGAACGATTACCGCCTTCCTCTTCACCACCATCACTACCACCATTTGAAGACTTGACTCAACAACAAAAGGCAACATCAACAGACAAAACCTGTGTGATTACACCTTCTTTAATAGAAGTGGAAGGTACCCCTCAACAAATTGAAGGACCATATTTCGTAGACAACATGCCCAATCGCTCAGTTTTACGTACTGATATTTCTGATCATTCTGTCCAGGAGGGAATTCCCTTGAACATAACTATCAATGTGTATGGTGTTAATGACTCTGATGGGGACAGAAAAGGAACATGCGTTCCTTTTAGTGGTGCTAAAGTAGATATTTGGGAAGCAAATTCTCAGGGACTGTATTCCGGAGTGAAGGATGATGGTACACAAGGATTAACATTTCTTCGTGGAAATCAAATTACTGATGAAAATGGAACTGTAAAGTTTCAAACGATCTATCCAGGATGGTATGAAAACAGGGCTATACATATTCACCTAAAAATAAGAGACTATGAAGACCCAGGGAAAACCTTTGAGTGGACCTCACAACTATATCTTCCAAATTCTGTTAATGAACAAGTGCATTTACATCCGCCATACAGTAACCATGGACCAGTTCCAATGACAAATGAACAAGATTTTATTTATAATGGCCCTTCGACAGATGGGTTGATAAAAAGTAATACTGGAAGCCATCTTTTGCTTAATGTATCTAAATCTGATGACGGATATAGTGGTGTATTTAACATCGGTTTAAATGCCAGCAGGAATAGTTGAAATTCTGGCTGCTTTCAGCTGCTGAGAAAAACAGAATCCAAATGATGCACATATCAGGCGCTTCTTAACCTATTTTCAATCATTAATTTCCTCTAGTGATTTCCTTGTTTTCCTAAGCCATATTGGTCTGTATCTGTACAACTTTTTTTATCTTAACCTCCTGCTTTCTATTCATCTATAGAACTTAGTCTTATCCCATAATCATATCTCTGTAGATTAAATAAGACAAAAGTATCTATGTATTGTATAATGGTCAAATCAAACTAATCATAGGGCTTTGAATAGTCATGTTACTTTTAGTTTATAATCAGACGAAATTTGGGATGCACTTATTATATAAATGTAAAAGGCATATGCTTCAAGATATTCAAATTGTTAGTGCATCTATATAAACCATTATTGATATAATTTTTTGAAAATATGCTTGGAACACTTTGGACAATAATTTTGATTATAGTGGCGATTATAGTTATAGTACTTTTACTAAAGTTTCTTGTTGGAATTTTAGTTATAGCTCCTGTAGGGCTGGAATTCGTCAAACCTGGCACAACCGTTGATATAGCGTTATCAATAATCAAAGCCATTTAGTTAATTGGCTGAGCGGCCAAACACTTTGTGCTTTTCTATTTCTATCTTTAATTTGATTAGGTCTTTATTACCTATATATTCCAGATATCGATATTAAATTTATTATACCATATCATCATCATTTAGTTGCTTGTTAGTTCATATAAATTCCAAAATGACTAACGCACATTTTTGTTACGAACCAACTTACTAAAGCAATCTTATACTATTTCAGACGTTTGTTAAAATCAGTTGTTATAGAGTTGTACCAAAAGCATAAAAAGATAGCAATATTATTTTTAATATAGGAGAAATTTGATAAAATATGACTCATTTATCAGGGAGTATATTGATTGTCTCACAAAAACTATAGATTATTTGAAGAAAGTCCCAGACGGACATCATATACAAATAGACAACGCATTTACTTGTATATCAAAAATAATCCTGGTGTACATCTGAGGAAAATTAGCAAATCCTTAAACCTAGCTATAGGTGATACAAATTACCATCTTAATAGTTTAGAACAATCAGGATTCATAAAACATGGAAAATGGGGAATATATAAGAGATATTTTGTTGTTGCTATTCAAGACAAAAGATCAGAATCCATACTAGCCATTCTACAACAAGATACTCCTAGGGCAATAGTCTTATTTCTTCTTGAACATCCCGGTTCAATTCAAAGTGAAATATGTCGCCATATTTCCTTCTCAGCACCGACAGTTAAATGGCACGTGTCTCGGCTTAAAATGATGGAAATAATTTATGATCGCAAACAAGGCAAATTCATTAGGTATTATATAAAGGGAAATATTGCCGACATTGTCTCTTTAATGAAGAGTTATCATCCATCGATTTGGTCAAAACTGGCTAGTAGTTTAGTGGAAATGTTCTTAGAATTGTCTTCGACTTCTAACGTTACGGATATGCAAGATACAGAAGGAAATACAGATGGTAAAGAAAAGGAGAATGATAATTAACGGAGGAAATAAATGAATACAAACTTTAATCTCACAGCAATATGCATAATTTTTTCGATAAATCTTGTGAGTGGTTCAACATTAGCTTTTTCAGCAACAAATGAAGGTGCAAGTAGTAATGGTGGTAGTGGTGGTGGTGGATCTTCATTCCAGGAATTGCTTGCTGAAATTTTTGATTTGGGAAGTGGCATCTTTGCCGCGATCATATTAATCATATCGTTAATTGCCTATAGGAAACTAAAATCCTGGCGAATACTTTTAATTTCATCTGCCTTTGCCTTGTTTTGTGCTAGATCAGTATTGTCGAGATTAGATGTTTTTATGCCTGAAACTCTTGAGCTCATACTAGCCATGGTGAGCTTTGCAGGAGTAATCTTATTCTTCTTAGCAATTTTACAAATGGGAAAACTTTGGTTAAGGAATCCATTTACCAGATAATTCAGATAAGATGTTTTTAAAAGAGTTCAGTTGAGATTAATTTTTGTTTCGGGAAATTCACCTATTACAATTGAAATATTCATTTTGAAAATCTGTATAAACGAAATGAAGTTACCCATACGCGATATAACAATACTTTACTCTTAAAATGAACTATTGATAATTTTTGCTTAAACATATGGTTACCATTCATATTAATATCACTACTACATTCTTTGTGTATTTTAGTGATAACAAGATCTTTTTGTGTAAGCAGATCTAGGTTGCATCTGCTTCCCAATAATACAAATAACATAAAACAAGGTGATTTAATAAGTTGAGGAAAAATGAATGTTTCAATAATCTAATTTGATCTATATTTTTTCTAAATTAATATTTTCTATATCATTGAGTGCATAATTTGACATGATAGAATGAATAATACAATCAATATTTTCTAAGGTTGTCATAGGTATAGAAAGTAAAAGATGTATCTACTAGTGAGTACATCTAATTCTTTTAACTGTATGGTAATCCCTTAGTTATGTCTACAATCGGTTTAAGTAATTGTAACACATTTTCTTTATCAGAGCCCCATACTATTATTGTCTGTGTCGGTCCTGTTCCCTTTTGTCCTCCTCTCAAATCATTAAAATTATGACTTCCGAGCACCTTGTAACCATTATTAGTCAATGTAGAGGCTATTGCTTCTGTATCTTTTGAAGGTACCATCAATAATCCTGCAGTCTTTATTGGAGCCTGATCACTATTTCCAGCGTTATCCGCAGAGCCTATTACTCGCACCGTGCCAGTCATTTTAAATGATTTGTCATCATTAAGGTCGCCATCTTCAAAATAAGGATACTGCCCTTCCTTATTGAAAACTACAGTAGCATGACTCAAATATGGAAACGTTTCAGTTTCAGAAACATTCCCATTTACTGGGGTTTGAAATTTAATGATGTGGTCATGGTCCACGTCTGCGTTAAACCATGTAACTGCTGTACCATTAGTAATGACTAAGTTTTGAGGGATATAAGGTGCATTGGCCAATGGCCATTGACTCTTTTTCTGGTTAACTGATTCATGGGCCTCGTCTGGTATGAGAACCACTACATTATGAACAGTATCATCAAATTGTAGTGTTTTTTGGTTATATGCCTCCTCGACATTAAGTGTAGTTTGGTTGTTTGCAGAAGTCTCGTTGACAGCAAAAGCGGT
>DATEOO010000382.1:0-3066 GCA_035274085.1 Candidatus Nitrosocosmicus sp. | reverse complement strand
CGCCTATAAATGATCATTTTTCAAAAGTTCCTCTCATTCTTATACCTGTAAAATGCTTTCCGCCCTTGGTTCTAAGGAGTGTGAATCTTATTCTAAATATTCAATCTTTATAGTAAGAAAAATTATAAACCGAGTAGAATTATTAACTCTCATTGACAGATCAAAACAAAATCAAATCGATTTTTGAGGATTCTTTTAAAAATAATACCAAAGTCATTACCGAAGAAATTGCTAAAGGTATTCTTTCTGAATATAATATTAGCGTACCCGGGTTTGCCCTGGTTAAGGATGTGGGTTCAGCAGTTACAGAAGCTAAGAAATTGGGTTTTCCTTTAGTAGCGAAAATAGTATCCCCCCAGATTTTACATAAAACTGATGTGGGAGGAGTCAAAATTGATCTTAAAGATGAAGAATCTGTTAAATCTGCATTTAACGATATGTATGAGAGATTATCAAAGGATTATGATGTAAAGGGTGTCTTGCTTGAGAAGATGGTTCCTAAAGGGGTTGAAATGATTGTAGGCTTGCAAAATGATCCTCAGTTTGGCCCGGTTATGATGGTGGGGCTTGGAGGAATTTTTACAGAGCTATTCAAGGATGTATCATTTAGAGTTCTCCCTCTCAGTAAGGAAGATGCAATGGAAATGATTGAAGAACTGCAAGGTAAAATGTTATTGAAAGGATATCGTGGCTCAGAACCCGTAGATATGGAAATATTAACAAATGCATTGCTAAATATAGGAAAATTAGGATACGATATTTCCCCTTACTATGATAGTATAGATTTCAATCCTGTAATTGTGTATCCGGGTAGTTATTATGTTGCTGATGCAAAAATCATCTTGGCGGAACAACCAAAATATGATGTTGTGTCAAGCATCGAGCCAAATTCTACTAATATGGATCTGTTTTTTAATGCCAAATCTATTGCATTAATAGGTGCCTCTCCCGAAATAGGAAAGATTGGAAACTCTGTGCTAGAAACTTTGGTAAAGCATGACTATAAAGGAAAAGTGTATCCTGTAAATGCAAAAGGTTATCCTGAAATAATGGGGATACCAGCATATAAAAGCCTTGGCGATATTAAAGACCCTGTTGATGTGGTAGTTGTTACTGTAGATTTGAAATTTGTTCCTGACTTGTTAAAGATTTGTGGAGAAAAATCAATCCATAATGTTGTAGTCATTTCTGGAGGTGGGAAGGAGTTAGGAGGAGAGAGGGCAGCTATCGAGCAGCAAGTTAAGGAATTGTCATCAAAGCTAAATATTAGAATTATTGGACCAAACTGCATTGGAATGTTTAACGGAGAGAATAGACTTGATTGTGCCTTCCAGGGCCATGACCGTATGCTCAGACCTAAAAATGGTAATGTGTCCTTTTTGTCTCAAAGTGGAACTATAGGTATTGCATTTATGGAACACTCATTTCCGTTTGGGATGAGCAAAATGGTTTCATATGGCAACCGATCTGATGTAGACGAAGCTGATATGATATGGTATTTGGCTGAGGATCCACAAACCAAAGTTATAGGCTTATATGTAGAAGGTTTGGGGGATGGTAGAAAATTTGTTAACACTGCAAAGAAGGTAATTAAAGAAAGAAAAAAACCAATTGTAGTATTCAAAAATGGAAGGACTACTCGAGGTGCTAAACAAGCTGCTTCTCACACCGGTTCTTTGGGAGGAACTTATAGCGTTGTAAAGGGTGCATTTTCTCAAAATGGGATAATTTCAGTGGACAGTTATGATGAACTGACTGCTTCTCTTAAGGCCCTGTCATGGCAACCAGTACCAGAGGGAAACAGAGTTGCAATGGTTACAAATGGAGCCGGTCCTATAATTGCAGCCATTGACCAATTTGAGAGACTGGGATTGCAGGTAGCCCAACTCAGCGAAACGAGCATGAAATCATTCAAGTCACATTATCCAGCTACATATGTAATAGGTAATCCTTGTGATGTTACAGGATCAGCGAATGCCGACGATTATAAATTTGCGATTCAGACATTTATGGATGATCCAAATGTTGATATTGTAATGCCTTGGTTCGTGTTTCAAGATGACCCTCTTGAGGAGAAAATAGTTGATATTTTGGCCGAATTCAATAGACAAGTGAAAAAACCCATTCTGGTTGGTGCGTTGGGTGGTCCCTTTACCCAAAAAATGGCTAACAAGTTGGAGGAAAATAATGTACCAGTTTATCAATCGGTAAATACCTGGAGCATAGCAGCTAGCTCGTTAGCCAAATGGTCCGCTCTCTCCAAGTCACATAAATAGATCCTTTTTTTACAAATTCATATCTTTTTTTTTGATTATTTATAGGAAAACATTCTTAAATTTGTATTGCTTAATCTAGTATATCATGGCAAGTGTACAACAACCTAAAATTATTGATGTTACAGCAAAGGCTGCAGAAAAGGTTACAGAATTTATGAAACAGGAGGGAAAAGATAATCTCTACTTGAGAGTATATGTCACTGGCGGTGGATGTTCTGGGTTATCATATGGAATGGGCTTTGAGGAGAATCCAGACGAAGATGACGTAATACTAGAACAAAACAAAGTTAAGATTTTGGTAGATAATTATAGTCAAAAATATCTGAAAGGAGCCGTAGTCGATTATATAGAGAGCTTGATGGGATCAGGATTTAAGATAACTAATCCAAACGTTACAAAGAGCTGCTCATGTGGTCACTCATTTTCGACTGAGTAATTTTTTTTATTTCTTTTTTAATACAATTTTTAATTCATCTTATTATGTCCTTCACTGGGGCAAGCAGATTATTAAGATTCTTCAATTTATTAAATAAATAGAAAATGTCCTTGATTGATGCGACATAACGAAAATTAACCAGAATGATTTCTAATCTACTGGTACAGCTTCTGATCTATTTATTTATTTAAAAAATAAAC
Source organism: Candidatus Nitrosocosmicus sp. (assembly GCA_035274085.1). Taxonomy (GTDB): domain Archaea; phylum Thermoproteota; class Nitrososphaeria; order Nitrososphaerales; family Nitrososphaeraceae; genus Nitrosocosmicus. The sequence goes on along the minus strand of DATEOO010000382.1, from coordinate 154 downwards.
GTTCAGGTCAATTTTTATTTAAGGCCAAATTCCTCTGAGCTTTATTGCTTCAGCAACTCTATTGACTGCCAAGGCTATGCTTGCTGTACGCATGTTTGTGTTATATTTTTGATGAGCATCATAAACTTCGCCAAATGCCTTTGTCATGATTACA
>DATEOO010000381.1:0-2047 GCA_035274085.1 Candidatus Nitrosocosmicus sp. | reverse complement strand
AACTTGCATGGTCTCTATCAACGATTCATAAGCCATCAATTCATCATGATTTATTGCAAAATCTTGTCTCAATTGTACAATTTCATAGTCCTCTGGTAAAGAATGCTTTAAAATCTTGTTCTGCTCTTTTATTTTTAAATTATCCGGATGATTATTTTCAGGCTGCGTCGTACCGGTGGTGGTAGTAGAAGAGGAAGTAGAAAAAGAAGCGAATGATGATAACAAGTCGGCCTTCGCATCGGTTGGCTTTCCACCGAATTGTCTAATTATATCCTGAAGTCGGGTCTTTTGAATATTTGTTACATCCAAATGCCTCTTTAAAACTTCCTTTAACGCTTCAATTGGCGTATTGCTTATTCTTGAAGCTATTCTCACTGCTGCCGCATTTTCAATAGAAAGTATTTCATTTAATTCATCAACTAGATTTGGATCAGCTCGAAAGTTATTTCTGTTATCATCGAAATTCTCACTATTAGGCATTGACGATGTCAATTACTCTATACCGCATCACAAATAAGGTTATATCTAAGATTTGAAACAAGTCAAGTTCTGTAAATACTGACTTGCAGTTTCATTAGGGCGGAAGACTATAATGTTTTTTTCTATGTCCTGATATTTGAAAATTTATGGATGCAGTCAAATCGACATATTTCATTTTATATGTATTAACATTTTCAAGGACATCTACTTTGTGGTAGCTAGTTTTGGACGATTTTAATGTAAAATATATTGTTAATGACAAGTCATTATGGTCATTGTTAGAATATTCAAGTCATGGGTTCATACTTAGACTAGTATATTGAATCGCAATAAGTTGTAAGATTGTATACATTATTAGAATCCTTCTGCGACAGAGAACTAATTTTCCGCACTCCCAAACTAACTCGTGAATCATCTAGTGAGGTTATTTTCTAGAAAGTGTTTACTTTGATAATGCACTACTACTTCTATTAACAATTTTACCGTTATTTATTATCATTTCAATATTTTTTGTGTTACTGATATTCTCAATTGGATTTGATGAAAGAACTATTAGATCGGCCTCTTTTTCCTTCTCAATTGTTCCTGTATAATTTGATATTCCCAAGGCTTCTGCGCCATTTTTGGTAGCTATCTGAATAATATTTAATGAAGGTATTCCTGCCTTTGCAAGTAATTCCAGTTCATGATGAAGACTTTTTCCTGGAGCAAGGTCAAAGTTTGGGATATCAGTGCCGGTCAAAAGCTTTACTCCATTATCATACATTTTTTTTGTTAACTGCAAAACTTTGGGCCATAAAAGTTGACCGTTTGCTGGATCATCCTTTGCCATTGATTCATAAACACTCAATGTAGGATCAACATATACATTATTTCTTACTAATGAATCTATCATTTGATTTATTTCTTTACCGTTGACTTCGACTAGTTCTAACCAAAGGAAATGATCAAAAGGACCGTCACCAAATTTTACAAAAGTTTCCCTATTCTGAGATGATAGTAAGTACGGACTTACTGGTACACCATGAGTAAGGAAATCAATTTTGTCATTAGCTGCTTCTGTCCAACTTGTCAAATATAGATGGCCAATTACTTTGAGCCCTAGAGAGTGAGCTTTATCTATTGCCTCCTTCACTAAATCAGGTGTCAGGCCAACATACAATTTGATAAAATCAACTCCTGTTTTTGCCTGATTGTTAATCTCTTCATCAACTTCTGATACTGAAGTAACTTTCTTTTCTACAAAAGGTATTGAAATATTAGGTGAATTTAATAACCTTCCAGCAGTAAATATTTGAGGTCCTATTACTTTTTCAGAGGATACATTATTTTTCAAATCCACAGATATCTCAGTCGGACCACCAGTATTTCTGATGGTTGTAATTCCAAAATCTAAAAGCCCGTGCAGTGCCTCATCTGAGTATGATTGGTTAAAAGAGTTTTTTATAACTCCAGCTACATGTGCATGCATATCAAATAAACCTGGAATAATGTATTTACCTGAAAGGTCAATTAGAACAGAATTGGGATAATTTTTATAAAAATAATGTTTGTCTTGAGTATTGTC
>DATEOO010000380.1:0-2343 GCA_035274085.1 Candidatus Nitrosocosmicus sp. | reverse complement strand
ATTCAAATGATCCTTGAATGTATAAGATCCGTTTGATCAAGGCTATTATTCTAAAACTTTACCAAATCTGGTTTTAAAGAATGAAATTCGGCAATTTCATTCCAGCACCATTAGAACCGCTTATCCCTACGTCCTCATAAGTAAGCTTTAGATTTAATCATGACAGTGATATTAAGATATTAAATCAAGATATTAAAAAATTATGGAAGTTTATATATACTATATATAAACAGGCTTGATATTCTCGAAATTACAAAAAATAAAAAATGTTTGAGGTTTATCTCACTTTGGTATTTGTATTTTTCCTGCAATTTCACCGAGTGGGAAGGGAACTGATTTTATTGCAATATACACATGCCCATCAAGAATTTTTTTGACTAAATCTGACATCTGTTTTCCTTTAAGTATATTTACAAAATCAGCAGAAGTGAAATTTCCGTCTGCACTTCCAGAACCTTTGGTATATAATCCTGAAGTTGGAGCATAATAAAGCGGTTGAACCAAATCTGTGGTACGGCCACCTGTACTCTGTAGTATAACAACTTGTGTAATGTTTGCTAGACCGTTCCCGCTAATTACATAAGACATTGTATTTCCGTCGTCCTTTAGAGTAAAAGTCGCATTACCTGTTGCTTTTGAATTAGAACTAATAGCTGGAGCTGTCAAATTTGCAGTGAAATGATTAGCTGCCGTCTCATTAGATGGATTAGCTGCCGTCTCATTAGATGGATTAGCTGCCGTCTCATTAATTGTAATAGCTGCCGTTTCATTAGATTGAGCGACTGCATTGAAGCTGGTGCCAGTGGTCAACATTGTCAATAACGAAAAAGTTGCAAACACTCCAACAACAGTCAACTAAAAGATGGTATTAATTTTCATTGAAGTATTAAAATCAGTATTGTCTATTAACTTTAACATAGTAAATTGTTATAGATCTATATTTTCTTCGTTACAAACAGAAATGAAATCAAACAAACAGGTAGGTGTCTTTAGTAATAAAATAAAACATCAGGCTCAAGTTTTTATAAAAAAAGAATTCTGAAGACTAATTTGTTGAATTCCCTCTTACCTCGTCAAATTTTTGAACAAGCATGGATAAATCTCCGCTATATTTTTGCTTCATCCCTTCAGTTGCATTTTTAATTCCTACTTCGCTTAAAGCATTGTTAAATGCATTAGATACTTCTTGAAGTATTTTAGTTGAATTTAATTTATGTAAAGCTTCGGATATACTACTGCCATTGGGTAAAGTTAGTGACGTTGTATTGATCTTATTCTGTTCGACAAAATCTCTAAATTTTGTCTGTATTTGATCAAGCTTTCCATTAAATTCTTGAATTATGGTAGAATTATCAACCTGTGCTACTGCTTTATTTTGATATAACATATCACTATTGCCTAACATTATGGATACTGTTAAGATGGCAATACCAAAAGCGATCCCTACTTTTTTTGTATTACAAATATATGATTTCATAACTCATCTTACAAGAACAAGTATAAATGTCTTAATTTCAGTACATAATTCTCAAGAAAAGATCCTATCAACTTTTGCAATTGTCTTTTATTATTTTGACATAATATTGAGTATGATTTGTTGTTGAATAATATAAATATAGGAGGATATTACTACTAATAAGATTAGTATTTCTTTTGATCTTCTAAATGAGAAACTTGATGAGTTTGAAATATCATTCAATCTTTATATACAAGAACCATTTAATAGTCGATAGATGTTTTCGCTAAGAATAACTATACTGTTTATCTCCCTAGCATTGTTAATTGGCGTAGTTTATGTATCAAATGGATACGCTCTAACCACTGATCAATCCGGAATAATAGTTGGACGTCAAGCTGATGTATTTGGGTTGGTAGACATTAAATCAGATGGCCATTCACTGGATATTGATGGAGTAGTAAATTACATTCCTCCAGAAGGTAAAGTTTTTGAAGTATGGCTTTATGATGGAAACTACGGTGCATCTGGGTATCCTCTGACTGTTGGCATGGTGAAGGAAGATGGGACTTTTAGCTATAAATCAACACAAGTTTACCCTTACACATATACTGATCTATTTGTTACTATGGAACCAAAAGACGATAAGGATCCAAAGCCAGCATATTCCGATCAGGTTGGTGTCTATCCAATGACTCCACCATTTGGCCAATGATATCAAATATAATTTAATCAATCAATCAAATTATATTTGAATAGATTAGGACAATTTTTTACCATTTTTGTTCTTAGTAACAGGAAGTCTTTATATCTTTGCCAATAGTAACAGACGATGGATAAAAGAGACCTCAAATAAATCTAGATCGTTACTCTCAAAGTATCAGAAT
>DATEOO010000379.1:0-4643 GCA_035274085.1 Candidatus Nitrosocosmicus sp. | reverse complement strand
AAGAGTTTGAAGCACAGATTATTGTAATTCATCATCCTACAGCTATGGCACCAGGCTATACGCCTGTGTTGCATGCTCATACAGCTCAAGTTGCGGCTACAATATCTGAATTTGTTGCAAAGATTGACCCTAAAACGGGTGGAATTGTAGAAGAAAAACCAAAGTTTCTAAAAACAGGTGATGCTGCAATAGTTAAGATTAGACCTGTACGACCATTGGCGATAGAGACCTTTAAGGAATTCCCTGAAATTGGCAGATTTGCATTAAGAGACATGGGAACAACCATCGCAGCAGGCATCGTGAAAAATATTACTGAAAAATACGATCCAAATAAGAAGTAGGTGACGTCGATATATGCCACAAGAAGCTAGAATCAAGCTCACAAGCACAAACTTGTTGACTTTGGAAAATGTATGTACAGAAATTAAGGATATTGGAGAAAAAAACGGAATACGTCTAAAGGGACCTCATCCACTACCTACAAAGAAGATGCGAGTCGTTACGCGCAAGTCCCCATGCGGACAAGGAACTAATACTTGGGATAAGTATGAGATGAGAGTTCACAGACGTGTTATTGACCTAGGAGCAGATGACAGATCCATCAGACAATTAATGCGCCTCAAAATCCCAGAGGATGTTTATATTGAGGTATCTTTAACTCAATAAATTTTTTTATTGTACGTTCTTTTCTTTAACCAAGCTTCAGTAGCATTTTCAATCTCTATTAAAATTTCATCCATATGATCTGGATCAGAAGCCATCTTAGCACCTGCTGCATATTCATGCCCTCCTCCTTCAATTAGCTCATTAGCTATCTTATTGCACTCGATTATGGGATTGTTTCTTCGAATACTTACTTTAGCTTCTTTGTTAAAGAAGAATGCTACATCAACTGCAGTTTTTTCAAAAATTTCTTCTGAAAACAAACTAGTCTGTATGTAGGATGACACTGGCACTATCGCCATCTTAAGCCCATTTGATAATTTTTGAATTCTAACCATTTTTAAGGAATTTGATTTCGCCTCATTACGAAGGTTTACATAAATGTTATAGTCCGTCTGCATCTCTGCATCCCATAATACCCCTTCAGAGACCCGCTTAGCAAGTAAGGTAAGTTTTGAATAGAAATTAGAAAGATTCCTATAATAAACGATCAACTCGGGCAGAGGAGATAGATATTGATCTTTTAAAAGATAATCTGAAGTATGCGCAATGCTTGCTAGTTGCTTAGCTATATTATTCCCATAGAGAAGATGTTCATATATTAATTCAGAAGCGCACTTATTTCCACCCTTGTCAAGCACCAATTGAAGGGCTCCATTCTGGTCAAATAGGTTCAAAGCGTTCTCTGACCAAGGGTGGTGATCAATCCAAAGCACGGACCAGGAGTTTGAAATGAGGAAACTAAACAAGTCACTGATAGTGGAAATCGATTCATCATTAAGACCTAAATCAGTGAAAATGACAAGACCTTTTCCTTGAGTTGAGACAACTTCCTTGTAGATTAGATCAGAAACCCGCATAAAATTATCCTTGCCATATGAAGAAAAAATTAATCTGGATTGCGGGTATCTTATGAGTGCAATTGAAGCAGAAAATATTCCGTCAACATCAGATTCATGCGTTACTATTATCGAGTTCAATCTGTTGGCTATAAGGGTAATAAATCAAAAGTACCTGACAAACTGTGAAAAAGGTTCTCCTACCTCAAGTCCCATAATGTCTCTTCAGTTCTGTAGAATTCAGGATCTATTCTAAATCCTTTTGATTCTTCAAAGGGGGTTTCAACAAGCTTTAGGTGATAGTCCTTTTTCATCCTTTTAAATTGCTTCTCAAGCCACAACAAGAACTGTTGTTCTATGATGTTTCCCTCTTCTTTAAGCATCTTTGGATGGACCTCGGATAATGTTGTTATAAATTCCATTTCAAAATATAAATTAAAGAAATCCCAACCCATGGTCTTTCCCACTGAGGAGCATTCAAACTTCGATAGATAGTGACAGCCCCACTCTAATTCGCCCACTAAATCTAAAATGCACTCTCTTTCTTTATCAAAGTTAAGACATGATCCTGAAATTAGTACCATTGGAGGCTTTTCAGCATATTTCTTATGCATATCTGTACAAGACGTACTTACTATTTAAAATTTAAAAGCTTTCAAAAAAGTAATAACTAGGAAAAAATTTGGGATGGTTATATACCTTATCATTTGAAAGTTGATACACTCATATTGGTTAATTTTTGACTTTATTTGGTAGATATTGGAAGTACCTATTTCTGAATATGTGACCTACTTTAATTATGAAGGAGAAAATGCCGATTTCTTGGTACGGGAAATAAAGAAGGGTGTTTTTAAAGTTTTAATTCGTGAATATAATGACAATCATGAATCGGAATTCATTGAAAAGGAATTTTTTGTAAAGAAAGATACTCTGGATGCACTTTTTGAAGAGTATAATGTTATGAAAAAGCCAACAGGTACTGAAAAAATCTTAGAGCCTACCCATGAGATAGAATTATAACAAAATATATCTACCAGATTCTTACTGATTATATTAAATTTCCCCTTTTGAGTCAGTTTTTGTCATGCTCATACGGGCCTTTCACTTAAGAGACAAGATTTAGAATGCATACACGGTAAACGTAGAATGATGTATGTTTGACGATGAACCAGCAAGCCCTACCATATAATTAATATAACCTAGATTTTTATAAAAAAGTCACGATTGCGACGGTCGTCCAGTTTGGTCTAGGACATCAGATTGCCAATCTGGTAACCCGGGTTCAAATCCCGGCCGTCGCATTGATTTTTTTATGATATATGTCTAAGAGGCGACGGTCTAAATCTTTTAGTGGTTTATAGAATTATTAATCGATGAAAGCAATACTGTTAAACATGCTACCTAGACTTGATTATATCAAACAGGCCAGACTAAAATTGGGGGTGACCCAAAAGAAATTGGCTATATTATGCGGCATAAGTACTTCTATGGTAAATCAAATCGAGTCAGGACGATGTAAACCTAGTTACGATACGGCCAAGAGAATATTCGAAATATTGCTCTCTATGGAGAGCGATGCGTCCATAAAAGCTGGTGATATATGCAACAAAGATCTGATAACTATTCAAAGCGAAGAATCATTGAGTACCGCAATCCTAAAAATGCGTGACCATAGTATCAGTCAGATGCCAGTCTTCCATGGAACTAGATTGGTTGGCATATTAACTGAGGATGATCTAGCCAAAATAATGATAGAAAATAATGATAAAGACATACACCTGGTCAAAATTGGCTCTGTCATGGAACCACCCCCTCCTCTTGTAGATGAATCCACCCCTGCAAAAGCACTAGTTTCATTAGTACGATTTGCTAAATGTGTATTAGTCAGCCAGAAGGGTAATGTAATTGGGATTATCACCTTAACTGATACCCTAAAAATTGTAGAACTAACTTGATCTTTTTTTATAGCTTTTCTAGACCCACACAACAGTCAGCACACTTTAGACAATCACTGCAAATACTTACATGTGATTCCTTAGGTAGAGCGATCGCACAAAGCGCACATATCTTGTCACTCAATAAATACACATTGTATTATTACCTTATTAATCTTATTTCCAAATTTCTTAATATACCAAAAATTAATTAAATTAACAAATGTACTACCTTTTGAGCTAAGGTGGATATTATAAATATTATAACATCTCTTGTTTCCTCGTATGGATATCTCGGAATATTCGTGGCTGCATTTGCCGAAACTATTTTTCCACCTATCCCAAGTGAGCTGATATTTCCTCTCGCAGGATTCGTAGGGTTTAATTCTAATTTTACTTATGTTGAAACATTTTTCATGGCAGCATCGGGAGCGCTCGGTGCGACAATTGGTGCTGTCGTTATTTATTTTATTTCTTTAAAGATAGGAAGAATTGCCATTATCAAAATAGGCAAGTATGTTTTTGTAAGTGAGAAAAAGATAGAATCTGCAGAAAGATGGTTTGAAAAATATGGTATTTATGCCGTATTCCTAGGACGGATGGCTCCTGGTGTTAGAGAATTAATTAGTGTCCCAGCCGGTATTGCTCGAATGCCTCTTGCAAAGTTCGTAACGTTTACTTTTTTCGGATCTCTTGTATGGAGCTTAATTTTAGTTTTTTCGGGTTATTTCCTTGGAAATTCTTGGGGTATATTGTCAGAATCGCTTTCAAAGTACTTCCCCATCATCTCTGCTGTTACATTGCTATCAATAGGCATCGTAATTTTATTTTATATATTATATAATAAGAGGAAGAATCGTATTAAAAGCTAGATCCAGTTTATTCCAACTTTCATTTACTTTCGTTATCCCCTAAAGCTTCGACTACTTAGATCGTTATTCTATTAATCTATCTGGGCTTTGATTCTTCTATAAAAATGGGGGTTTGCAACGGATTAATTTTTTTAGGAATAGGATTTACCGGAATATTTCTAGTCCAAAAATGTATTAATATTACGATCAAGAAGTTGTCATATGGATAAAAAAATATTTGCTGATGTGAGTGAAAAGGAGATTACTCGTTCCATTGCCTCTATGTTTTTTGAAACTATTCAAGAGTACAGCGATTCTGATGTTATAATCCTAGGTGCAGGACCAGCAGGATTGTC
>DATEOO010000378.1:0-2328 GCA_035274085.1 Candidatus Nitrosocosmicus sp. | reverse complement strand
TGATAATGGAAACGAAGGCTCTGATAATGGAAACGAAGGCTCTGATAATGGAAACGAAGGCTCTGATAATGGAAACGAAGGCTCTGATAATGGAAACGAAGGCTCTGATGGCGGAGAAGAAAACAATAACTAGATAAAATAACCAAATTTTTCACTTCTTTTTTTGTTTAATATTTTTTATTGGTCCTTTGTTAACCTTTAGTTGAGCACAACACAATAAAATAATTATACTCCGTAAAGTTCCAAAGTCTATTAAATTGGATTCTTACTAATCATCAAAATATCATAGCCTCCCTTTCTATTATAAGCTTAAATATATAATGTCATAATGTGATGTAAATTATGAATAGCAAAAACAAAATAACTTTATTTGCAACAATAGCAGCATTTCTAACATTCTCTATACTTGCAATGGCATCATTATCAATCAATCAGGCATCCGCTCAAATGGCTGACTGTCAAACAACTTTAAGTTTAGCTTCATTTCCAGGAACAGGAACTGTTGGTACTTCAGGATTTCTTCATGTAAATTTATTGGGTGAGCTGAAATGCGGGGACTCTGGAATAAATGGAGCTACCGTAATTATTTCAGGGATAGATGAAGGTACTAGAGATGTTATAACAAATGAATTTGGTAAATATAGTTTGCCGGTTCGATTGGGCCCAGGAGAATATGAACTTCAAGCATACTTTGCTGGAGACGAAACACATATTTCAGCATCTGCAACAAAGACGCTCCAAGTTAATGAACTTTCACAAGATAAGTTTCGCTAAACCGAAACTGGCAATAGGATATGTAGCAAATACGCTCCAAGGTACTTTCACAAGTGTAGTTGTTACCTTTCTTTTTATTTATAGATTCTATATTAAATATTACTGTCATTTGAGTCATTTCTAAATATGATAATTACGCCATATTTTGTGTAGATGGTCAATATTACATATAGGATAAGTTATAAATTGAAAATTTCGTTACTCATATTTATTTGACGTAGGTACTAGTTGAAAAATGTTTATATTTTTGCTTTAGAAATCATTGTATAAGTAAATTTAATGATTTTAATTCAAAAATTTTTGTGACATCAGGTATCATAGGTTTTTTGATTATACTTTTGTCTAGTGTCTTAGTCCAACTGGAGATCTTCGCTGCATTGCCGGGTGAAAAAGCTCTTTTTGATTGCACTTTTGACAATGATAAAAATAAAGAGGTATGTTGTGATAGTTCAAATAACGCAATAAAATGCATGGAATGTGATGCAGACCTTCAGACAGGAATTAAATACAATTGCAAAGAAGTACCTCCAAAATCAAATGATAATCAACCCGCAGATCTAGTAGAGGCACCTCGAAACTTGGATAAATCTATGCAAAATTTTTCGGAATCTGAATTTGAATCATAAGGGATGGAATAAACTCTGAACCATAAAATTAGGTAATAAAAAGTATCATATCTGCTTATCTTCGACCTAATCCTAGGGGTATTCATAGAAATTTCAAAAAGTCGATAATAAAGAATGCCTCCAGAATTTACCTTTCGATTAGCTATTGTTTAAGGTTAAATCAAAAGATATTTGGTTAGTCTTCAATCGATGTCGAGTTTGCCTCTTGACTAGCGCTTGCTGGGCCTTCTGTACACATTAATGTTACCGCACCAGGTTCAACTGGAAAGCACGAATTATCAGAAGATATACTAGATGAGGATCCCTTGCTAGCCGACGACGTTGAGTTTGCCTCTTGACTAGCGCTTGCTGGGCCTTCTGTACACATTAATGTTACCGCACCAGGTTCAACAGGAAAGCACGAATTATCTTCGGCTGAAGTAGGTTGTGCACGAGTTTGAACGGGGACGACCAGAAGAGCAATTGTCACAAATAATGGTATCCAGTATAACAAATAAGCAAGTCTAATATTTGACATACATTATTCAGCTAAACCTATTTTATAAAATTTCCTATCCATTTTGCTTTAATCTTTAACCCTCCATGCAAAAAATATTTTAGAATCCTACTTTAACATGCTAGTATGAGATAACGCTTAGCTTTTTAGTATCATATATTTTTGGGAATCTACTACTATATCTTTATTAATGATTTACTAATGTGGAGATCGATATGTATTAAAAGAGTTATAATCTGGTAGATATATCACCATTCTAAAACTCCACTTGTAGGCACAATATAACTAGTATGGAAATCATAAAAAAATCTCAGATATAATAGACATTGAAATACAACGATCTTCGTTGCATCATTTTTTATATTTATAATAACAATTGTACGAGTTCCTATAATCAGTGCGGTCACCGGGATTTGAATTCCCGCTATGTCT
>DATEOO010000377.1:0-2497 GCA_035274085.1 Candidatus Nitrosocosmicus sp. | reverse complement strand
ACCATCAATCCATTATATACCAGCGCTAATGAAACTTTATAGCTGCCACCAGATACTGCAACATCCGGAAATTGACCTACATAAAATATTCCGTCATTATATTCTACATACATTAAACCTTTATCGCTGTAAAAGTCTGGATTTCTATCAGTATTAAACCAAAAACCAGGAGGATTAGCTGTATACTCTTTTACGAAAGTGATTTCATCTGTTTTTATTCCCCAAAAAGTAATATTACTTCTCAACTCAGCTTCGGTAGTTTTTAAAAGTGCTGCTGCTGCTGCTAAATCAAGGGTTATAGGATAAGATGAATAATCATTAGTAGGCGGTTGATTTGTTACTAAATTAAAAACTCCCTCATACACTGGTTTTGTGGAATTAAATTTAACATCCAAATAAATTGTTGAATCTGGAGTAAAAGCATATTCACTCGAAGAGAAATCAACAGGCAGCATATAAGAACCAGCTGCTTCTGTATCTATTAGCTTTGGATCAAGCAAATAGCTTATTATCAATTCATGCTTGCTCTCATCAACTACTAATGATTGATAGCTATAACTGCCTAGAGGCAAATTCAAATAATTTGTATTATTAGCAGCATTATAAGCTGCTACTTTATCCGGATTAGCCTGAATAGTTATTTTAGAAACATCCAAATTCTCAAAATCATATTTAGCAGAAATTTGTATGATTGGTTTAGCTACAGTATCATCAATGGTAAAATTTAATACATTTTTATCAAAAACAATTGTAGGAGTTGATATAGCTATATGCACTAAAGCCTCACTGCCAACATCGCTATTTGTGGTCTCCTTATTGCTTGATTCTAGCTTTATAGGAATCACATAATTTGAAGAAGCTTCTAATCCCAGCTCATCTACAATTTTTTTAACATTCAAAACAATAGGTGTGCTAGTTTCTATTGCATTAAGATCTAGTGATTCCGCTAGACTATAATAAGCTGCAGGCAGTATTTTATAATCTGTTTTCTGGAAACTATTATACTGATTTAAAATCTCTTCGTCAATTTTTAAAGTTACGTGCAGAGGTTCTGAATCTTTATTTTTTATTTTCAGAGTATAGTCAAATTCATCAACCAAAGTCGTCGTTTTTGCCGTTTGAAATCCATAAGTTTCAAAATACAAATCAGCATTAAAACTAGACCTTTCATTTGCGCTTTCATCTATCGAATCGTTACACGATACAAACAACACAGAAAGTAATAGGTATGTATATAAAATTAATTTCTTCATCTCAATTATATTTAAATTATTTTCTAGTTAGTTTATGTAGATGTACTGTTATATTAAACGTTCCCTGGGCATGAAAACGAAAAGCAAAAGCTACCTGAATATTCACATCATACTCATTAAGATGCCCTTTTGGAATCTTAAAATAAGAAAGAGCATCACCACCTTGATCCCAAAACTGCCCTTCAACAACTACACTATTAAAATAAGGAAATGAAAAACCAATTAGACCCGGCATTTGATGTTCAATTACTGTTTCCGTTAACACAGGTTTAAAATAAGGATCCCAATTATCTATGCAAGGCCAAGTTGGAAGCCATCTGGTAATTTCACCTGCTTTTGGATTAAAAGCAACACCATTTTTATCAACGAATTTGTAAATACACTTAGTCTCCTCTTGTGTACCAGGAACAAAATCCACATCTATTGTTATATTTTCATCGTCAGTATTATTTAATGTGGACCCATCTGAATAGTCTCTTACTCTTTTAAATACCATACTGTAGGGAGCTCCAGTTGAATTTGTGAGTACAATTTTAGCGGCATCTTCAATAGTTTTCTCCCCTTTTACATTATTTACCTTTAGATCTATCGAGTAACTGCCTCCTGGCAAAAAGGTAGTAGCTGGAGTAAACTCCATACGTCCCCCTATAGGATTTATTCTAAATGGCTGCACAATACTATCCTTAAATCTAGAATTAAGCAATTCCATAGTAGAATCTAAATAGGTAACTGGCTGATCATAAACCTTAATATTCTGAGGTTGTTTAAAAATTTCTGTTACATCATTTCCTTCTGAATCTTTTACTTTTATAAGCTCAACATTTAGAGGAGACGAAGAACCATTAGCCACTAATGGAGAGGAATATGTAGTTTTTCCTCTTTCTACATAATAGACACTGTTATTGTAAAAAAGGTTATCGCTCAAGTAACCTATTTCTGGTTTTTCGCAAGCTACGACAAGCAGCAGTAATGCTACTAGCGCAGTTGCTATATTTATATTTTTTCTCATAATAAATTTTATTTTAAGTTAATTTTCAACCTGTTTTGAAAAAAGATTAAAAACGTGTGTATTATTTAAAACATGAAGCACTGTACCGTTGCCATTTTGTGTTAAAATATCTGTAGTCTGGCATACTTCATTTGCTTTACCGTCCTTGCAGTAATACAGAAAATATACTGCAGCGTCACTATGCTCATAATAGACCTGATCGAGGGTTTTAATTTTCTTAACTGTAATCAGAGTA
>DATEOO010000376.1:0-2347 GCA_035274085.1 Candidatus Nitrosocosmicus sp. | reverse complement strand
GGTACCCAAATGGCATGTCAGTTTCTCAAGCTCGACCACCATATCCATTCTTCCTTGGAGAAAAGTTTGATAGAAAGAAAGAAAGATACAGTATATCAAGGACAGAACCGAATGCTTTGACGACTACTTCCCTTGCAAGTTGAAGAATTGCAAACTAAAACATGTGAGGAACTGGTTGAATCTTTTTATCGCCTATCATAACAATGAGTTAAAACCCGTTAAATCAACAGAGCCGTCCAAAGTATGTATATGAAGAAAATATGACTTTATTACACTGGCTACTGGTCAAAGAAATTCAGGATTGAAAAATGAATATTCCTCAAAAATGTCACCTGCTATTTGTTGAATCAGATTTAGATAATTATCCATATTAATATATAGAGTATTAAGTTGACTAACGCAAATCTAAAAATTTTTGTGGGATCTCATCGTTACCTATATATTGATTATATAGAGAATAAACCTCAATTTTTTGACCATGTTTTATGGAATAATTCCCAAGGTGATGTATATCATTCTTTAGCTCACTGTCAATACTAAATAAATTATTTGCTATACCTCCTTCGATTAAAATATGCCCTTGGTCCCCAAGATCCATAACTCTCCTGGCAAGTATTATGCCTGGACCCCATAAATTTTGATTATCATTCAAATCATTGACTATAAATACATGGCCCGAACCAATCCCGATACGGACTTGAATCACAGATTGATTTGATGAATTTAAATTATGTAACCCCAATTTCCTGTGAAGTTCCTCGCTTAATTCTACAGGTAGTTTAGGATCGGTCAAGAAACCTATAGCCATGCCGTCTCCAGTAGGAAGGATTTTCTTTTCACGGTCTTTTTTATAAGAATTACAGGAGCCAATCATGTTATTTAATATTTGAATCTTTTCTATTTGATTTTTAACCGATAGAGCTGGATCAGACAATCCAACGATATCAATAAAGAAGAAATTTGCGTGTAATATTCCAGACGAACCAAATTCAGCAATTTTAGAATTTCCATAGAAATTAACCAATTTCATATAGATAGTTAAATGTTCTCGGTGAAAGGAAAGATCCTGGTAGAAAACGGGAGATTCATTAATCTGCTCCTTACATACATTACAAATTAATTTCGTTTGATTACTTATTGACGTGATAAGATTGTTATTATCTAGAGTATAATTTATCCACTCAGATTTGCATTTATTATTCCCAAACATTGATACTAGTTTTATGTATTTGTGGGGCTGAGAAGAATCTGAGGATAACTTGGTTTCAAATAGTCCATCAAACAGATGTGCAATTTTTTCAATTAATAATGAAGATTTAGAATCGGTATTGTCTATTGTTAATATTGAATTTATTTCATAGTTTTTGAGGAGGAAGACTAAACTAGTAACAAATTTGACCACATCTTGATCACTAAAATTTTCCAGAAAATTGGTCAACGAACTTAACACAAAGTAAATAGATTGGTTAGAATGAATATCAATTAGTTGTCTTACTTCATCAAAGAGCTGCATGAGTGCTTTACTATCATTGTAATCGGACATACCGTATCCGTTCATGATATACGGATTTAACACCTTCAAATTTGAATATAATCTCTCCTGCCCGGGAAAGAAAATGCGTTTGTATTTCTTTTCTATGAATGAGGAACTGATACAAATACAAAAAACTCCATCTGTTAACCCGTTATAAACAAAGTTATTGCAATAATGTAACTTTCCCGATGACTTAGGGCCATAAATTAGATACACTCCAAGATCAGGTTGTTCTAAGTTTCTACTTATGATGTCAATACCTGGGAAATGTTTCATCCTAAATTATTATGATAAATAGGTATTTCTTTTTTACCTTATTGGAAGGCTATCATTTTCGTTGTCTAATCATAATTTGTGTAGTTGGCCTAACTACTCTATTTTCTTTGATAATTCTTCGATTTTCTTTGAGAAAGGGTGATTAGGATTTTTTAAAGCTGTCAAATACTCCTGTCTTTCAAATTGCATGTCGCAATAACAAGGAATCATAGAAATAACGTCCATTTTTATTAATCTTTCGAGATTCTTAATTGTTTCATTTTGTTCTGAAACTAAAGAGCTAAAAGAGGCATCAGAGTTTTTGCCATAGATAGAATTATTAGATTCAATGACTATCGGAGGTTCGCAATAGCCTGCAACTCTATTCAATAAAAGATAGGACACAGTTCCATAGCTTGTGAAGGAGCCATAAACATCCATAGCCAAATGCTTAGTACCCTCTACGTCTATATTGTCCATCTTTAGGGACAAAAAGATAATATCTGAAATGGCCAATGAATTAATTGACCAATATCGAATACCAGGACTTGTATCCAG
>DATEOO010000375.1:0-9870 GCA_035274085.1 Candidatus Nitrosocosmicus sp. | reverse complement strand
CTCTTTGCATGAGCATTTTGTACATTTCCAAATTGGAAGAGGTGTACCCCATACTCGTTCCCTCGATATACACCATGGAACTTTTTCTCTAATAATCTCGAGATACCGATTTTTTGGTTGCTCATAGAAATAGTTAACTTTTGACGCAGCTATAATAGGCTGATCTCCTAATTCATCAATCATATAGAAATATTCCTTTCTTGCCAACCAAACTATTTTGTGATGAGATCGCCAACAGGTAGGGTATTTATGAGTCAGTTTGCTTATTTTTACTACTGATTCTGTCAAATGCATGTCTTCAACGACAATTTGGTCGACATCTCTGACAAATTGATTTTTGTACTTGCCTGCATCTTCAGTAAAGTATACTTTATCATCAATAGGTACAAAGATTGGTATTTTCCTCTTGGTTGCTATTTCAAAGTCCTCTTCTCCGTTAGCAGGTGACAGGTGAACAATACCGCTACCAGTAGTAACATCTACGAAACTTTCTGCAACCACAAAATGGACTTTTCCTTTGGAAGAGAGCTCTTTCAATCCAGGTATATTTTCTAAGAGTGGATGAATGTAATATTGGCCTTCTAATTCTATGCCCAAAAATGTATCGACTACGTCATAACTTTCTACGTTCAACTCGGCCATTAATTCTTTGACTCTATTTTCAGAAACAATCCATTTTTCATTTTTGCCTCTAAAATTTACCTTTAAAGTTAGATATTGGGCCTCTGGATTGACGCCTACCATTTCGTCGGTAACTAATGTGAAAGGCATAGTAGTCCATACCACAAGGAAAGTTTCTGATTCTTTTAGTTTTACTTTATAATAAAATGAAGGATCTTCTACCTGCTCATAGCTTTGATTGATTTCAGCATTACTTAGCGATGTCTGGCAAGAAGGACAATATGCTACAACTCGGAACCATTCCTTTAATATCCCACCCTCTAGAGCTTTGCTGATATATTTCCATTCTCTTTCAATATATGAATCCGTATAAGTCCAGTAGCCCTTATCATAATTGAAAGACATACCAATTAAGTTATCGACTTCCACCCATTTTTTATTATATTCAAGAATTAATTTTTTACAAGTTTCGACGATCTTCTTGATTCCAACTTTTCTAAGATTATCAGATTTATTGCCGGTTAAACCTAGAATTTTTTCTGCTTGTAATTCAACCGGTAAACCCTGAGAATCCCAACCCGGTTGAAACTCCATCTTCTTTTTTTCTAATGTAGATTTTCTAAACCACAGATCTTTAATTATTCTACCTCTAATATGACCCAAGTGTGGTTCCCCATTCATTGTAGGGGGCCCCTCTACGTAGCCTATCGTCTCTTTGAAATTTTCAGGATCTCTAAGATATTCATTGATGTTTGTTTTTATTGTGGGATCGTCATAATATGCTCTAACTTGATTTTCAAATGTCTTTAGCTCAAATTTATCCCCCAATTTCATACTATACTGAAAATCAAATGTCCATCCATTCTTATATATTTGGAACTTGAAGGGTTATTCTGGATCTAAAAATCTCAACCTGAAATCAGTAGCAGAGAATGGACGATCTAATAGTTTAAATGATTTCAAATACCTCGGCACAAGTATTTTACGCAGTCTAATAAATCTCAGGCAAACCAAAAAGGTAAAAAGAATTTATTCGTGCAGAAACATCGCACAAATAGAATTATATTAAAATTATAAAAATCTCTTAATGTGAATAAATTCAATCAAATAGGAGCAGGAAAGAATCCACCTGGTGGCATTTATGTAGTAGTTGAAATTCCTAAAAATAGTAATATCAAATATGAATTGGATGAAGAAACAGGAATTCTATTTGTTGACAGAAAGCTACATACTTCCATGGTATATCCATTTAATTATGGATTTGTACCCCAAACTAAGGAAGAAGACGGAGACCCAATAGATATCCTTATACTAAGTAACGATCAGTTTTCTCCCCTTTCGGTAGTCAAATCAAAGCCGATAGGCGTCTTAATTATGGAGGATGAAGAGGGGAAAGACTCTAAGATCATAGCCGTACCTCATGAAAAGATTGATTTTGATTATTCCAGATACAGTGAAATAGACCAATTGGATAGTCGAACTTTGGATAAAATAAAGCACTTTTTTGAACATTATAAAGAATTAGAAAAAGGCAAGTTTGTAAAAGTCACCGGCTGGGAAAGTAGTAAGGTCGCTGAGCAGATAATCAATGATGGAATTGATAGATTTAAGAACTAATCATAGAGCTTTAAATTGTTCACTCCACCGCATGTAAGCTCGTATCATATCTGAACTCACACTGGGCTTTCTAACCTTAAACATTTCTTTAAAGTCTGCCAAATTCAATTCTCTAGGTAAATCATTTTCCACCAATGGTTCACCTTTTTCAAAGAGTTCATTAACAACCCTTAGTTGTGCAGACTGACAAATGTCTTTGATGTCACTAGCGCTGTAACTTTCCGACAATTTTGCCAGTTCATCTACCTTAAGTAATGGATCTTTTGTAAGTTTTGAAACATACTGTTTGAAGAGGTTCCGTCTGGAGGCCATATCAGGAAGGGTGACATAAATTCTCTTTTGAAACCTTCTTAAAAACCCAGATTCAAGACTCCAAGGTTTGTTAGTTGCACCTATAACATATAGGAATGATTCTTTAGATTTCCCATTAATTCCATCCATTTCAGTCAAAAATTGATTCTTTACTCGAACTTCTCCTCCAACTTCTCCATTTCTGGTACCCAAAAGAGAATCGATTTCATCAATAAATAACAATATTGGAATTCTTTCCTTCTGATGCAAAGCTCTGGCAAAGGTAAACAGTTTTGAAATATTTTTTTCCGCTTCACCTAACCATTTACTCATCATTGAGGCTGCATCTATATTTATGAAATACCCGTGTATCTCCGCGGCAGCAGCAGCTGCAAGTAAAGTTTTTCCGCAGCCTGGGGGACCAAAAAGTAGAATGCCTCTTGGCCAACCCAAGGGGAAGAGGTCAGCACGTTTTGTTGGATATACAATCGATTCACGAATGGCTCTTTTTGCATCTTCTAGTCCGACTACTTCCTTCCAACTCACCATGGGTTTTTCCTTCAGAATCAGGTTCTCTAGCTCCGAACCTAACTCTTGAATCTTGTTTATATCTGGGGATTGGGAGTTCTGCCGTCCATGCTGAAGATTATTGTGCAAATTTGTTTTATCAAAAGGAATAACGTGATCAATCCTAGTATTCAATTTTGGTAACTGACTATCCTTTATACTATTTCTTTTCGAATCAGGCTCGTCTGATGATTGTCTGTCATCATCTAGTATGCCATTTGCCATTTGTATGGCCTTTATCCTATTTTGATAGGCACCTGCTCTCTCTAAATAGACTCTATTTAACTTGTACTCTGGATAGATTTGAACCAACTTGATTAATGCTTCACTAGCCCTTTGATAGGAGTTTATTGCCGATGAATGTGATCCTTGTGAATCCAGTTTGATAGCTTCGGCGGCATATTTGCTTGCAGCATTCTCTAATTCCTGTGGCGCAAGTGTCATAGTATTATGTTCTCATGTTATAATTCCAATTTATTTGATAGGATACGAAGTAAATAGTTTTAATCAAATGAATAAAAAAAAGTAAACAAAGCAGTATTGCAATAATCAAGAAGGAAACATAGTTGTCTTTTTTTTAATTGTTAATATAAAAATGTTGACACATGTTCTTACTATCCTTTATAATTCACCATAAACATAATGTCAGCTGATGGTAATTTAAATAACGAAATTCTTGGTGGTCTTGAAGAGTTGGGACTATCAAATTACGAAGCATCAGCGTATTATAGTCTTCTCGGAAAGGGGATGATTTCAGCCACTGAAATAGCATATTACTCTAATTTGCCAAGGACAAAAATTTACTTTATTCTAAAAAAACTGGAAAAGAAGAATCTAGTTTTTATAAACTACCAAAAACCATTGATGTTTAGAGCTCTTTCTCCAAGGGATTCTTTTGATAACATACTAAGTAAGTACGAAGACAGAATAAACAGTTTAAAGAAAATAGTAGATACGCTTGAGCAAATTAACAAAAATGGATTAAAAAACAAGGGAATTGAGGAGAAAAGATATCTTGTCTTAAATCAATTTTGCACGGATAGCAAGATCACCGAATTGTTAAAAAATACAAACGATTCTATTGACATATCACTAAATCATTGGGGAAATGTCATTTTGAATGCTGCAAAGGAAGAAATATTGAAGGCCATATATAGAGGAGTAAAAGTAAGAATCTTGTTTGATTTTGTGTGCCCGTCTGATTCAATAATTCTCCCTAACGCAATAGATAAGAAAAGGGCCAAAATTAGTACAAATATGTTTATTTTTGATAATAATAGTCTGATAATAATTAATAACGATGGGACAAAATCAGCGTATTTTGATTCTCATGAAATTTTTGTTCCTACCTTAGTGAATCAATTCAACGACACGTGGATCAAGATGGAAACAACATCTTTGGAGAATAATAAAATAGATCCTATCAATTTATGATTGACTGGTCTATAATTTAGTTATTTGGGTACTTAGTTGATAGTATCATATTCCTTCATCACAAATGGTAATTCAGTCAAAAGATCAGAAGCAAGCATGTGTAATCCAATCTTATTCGATAATCGTAATGCCGCCTTTCCATTAAAAAATAAACCAAGTAAACTAGAATTCAATGATTCGTATTTTGTCCTGAACCCTGTAATTAATCCAGAAAGTATATCTCCTGTCCCTCCGACGGTCATTGATGGAGTTGTTCTTTTTAAAACAAAAGTGCTCACACCGTCAGAAACTATGTTCTGGTATCCCTTTAGCACAATTGTCAAGCCAAATTCCTTTGCTTTTCGGGATACCAATTTGATCTGCTCAGTTAACATAGTAGTGGGCTCATCACCAAATAACCTTTTGAATTCTCCAGCATGGGGAGTAACGATAGTGTCATTGTTGGTTATATGTGGCAGTATCTCTGGATGTAGAGCCCCAGCGTCAATTACTAGGTGAGAATTATCTGCTAAAAGCTCTCGTATTAGCAAACTTAAGGGTTGTGATTTAGACATATTCAATCCCATCCCAATTGCAGCTGCGTCAATTTTTTTTGGTAAGGAGTTTATCAGCCTTCTCACCGATCCATTGGTCAATTTATCATCTGGAAATGGTAAGATTATGAGATCAGGAGAAAAAATTCGAGACGAAATTAAGTTGATCTTTGGAATAGCGGTATAGACCAAGTCAGTCCCACTTCTTAATGCTGCTAAGGAGGATAGTAAAGGAGCACCATGATAGAGTCGGCTTCCCCCAACCACTAAGGCTATTCCGTTTTCACCCTTTCTCGATAGAATATTTCGTGGCTTTACAATCCTTCTGATAAGTTCATCATCAACTAATGAGTAGTCTTTCATCTTTGACTAATATTATAGAGAATCTTAATAATAATTAGTTCTAATGAGAATTAAATAGAAATATAGGATTGCCTTACATAATTACTGGAGTATTGAATAAAAAGGAAAAGAGTTCGGTTCCTGATTCCCAATCAGAGTCCCCAGATCAGAAATTTACTGTACCTCTGGAAATCGATACACACTATCAGATATATGGCAAGCACATGTGGGAAGTCAACTACTTTGAAAAATGTCCTCGGTGCGATAAACGAATTGACGAATTTGGATATTGTGCATGTACTGGTTTTGCAGAGTAATCAAAGGTTCATATTCTCAGCCAATTTAAATTAAATTTTAGATCTACTACTGAGGACACGAAGTTGGTATTTCAATTTTTGTTTACTGATAGATAATAATTATATAGCTGTTAGGAGAGATATTACATATGAGTAACGAAGTTATGGGTGCAGTAACCTACGAGTGTATGTCTTGTGGCACCAACGTAACAGCTGAAGAGTTGTCATACTTACCAGAAATAAAGTGTATTTGCGGATTCAGGGTGTTTAGAAAGGTAAGACAACCAATTATCAAACAATTAAAAGCGATCTAAGTGAAAATCAGATGTCCAGATTGCAAAGAGGCGGCATTTCTTAGTGATGATTTTTCTGTAGTCAAGTGTGATAATTGCGGTTTTGATAAGACTTATGGAGAGTATGTTAAATACGTAGCATACAAGGATGCGAGATACTCAGACATATTAAGTGATTACAAGTAAAAAATGGAAACATTGCCTCCAAAGATCGCTTAAAGTCAGATGAGATTTTTATGGCAATCGCATCCAATGTCAAAGATGAGTATGAGATAGGAAAATCAGAATACATGTGGGCAAAAAAGAATATGCCCGTTCTAAATCGGTTAACTCGTAAATATATTTCCAGAAGGTGTTTGGAAAATTTTAGACTGGGTATTTGCTTACATATAACAAAAGAAACATCAGTATTACTGATAGCACTGAAAGATGCAGGTGCAGAGGTTAATTTATGCCCTGCTAACCCACTATCAATTCAGGAGACTATCAAATCATACTTAACAAAGAATGACATCAAGATTTTTTCTAAAAGGGACGATACTCTCCAAGATTTCTACAGCAATATGGAAGCTGTATTAGATACCAAACCACAGATTATCACCGACGATGGAGGCGAGCTTCACAAAAGAGCATTAGCTAGAAAGCATATCATTTTGGGAGGAACCGAGGAAACTACGTCTGGTGTTAACCGACTCAAGGCATGGAGAAAAGAAGGTTTGCTGACATACCCAATCATCGCAGTAAATCACTCAAGGACAAAATACCTGTTTGATAATAGATACGGAACAGGCCAAAGTACCATTGAAGGAATATTGAAAACTACAGGGATACTACTGTCCAGTAAGAGGATCGTAGTTTGTGGTTATGGATGGGTCGGAAAAGGAGTAGCAAGATGTGCTAACGGGATGGGAGCCAAAGTTACAATTACTGAGGTCAATCCGCTTAGAGCGTTGGAGGCCTATTTTGATGGCTTTGATGTAAAGCCCCTGAATGAAGTGATATCAATTGCGGATATTTTCATAACCTGTACTGGTCAAGTAAATGTTATAGGCCAAGCTCAAATCGAAAAAATTAAGCATGGTGCAATACTATGTAATGCGGGCCATTTTGACGTAGAAATCGACATTAATTATTTGAACTCGATAGACCAAAATCATTTCTCCCCAAAAATGAATATCGAGTGTTACAGAGTTGGAAAGGATCAAAAAAAAATTTATCTGCTAACAAAAGGGAGGGTTGTTAATTTGGTAGGAGCAGAGGGTAACTCTCCAGAGGTAATGGGCATTTCTTTTGCAAATCAATTTTTGTCAATTGTTCACATTTCTCAATTCCATGAAAAATTACATAACCAAATCTATAAGACTCCAAAAAAAATTGAGAGAAAGATAATATTGGCTGCAATTGATTCGTTTGGTTTGCAGATTGACAGGTTAAGCCCCCAACAAAATGAATACTTTCAGAGGTAAATCTATGAGCAGGTTAACCACTTATTTTTTGATTATCAATTTTGATTGAAGCGTAATCGCTGTTTAGAAAACGAATTATGTGGTCTACTTCTCAAAAGATTATTACAACATGGACATTTGAATCCCTGCCATTCAAGAAATAATTCACATTCTTTGCATAATTTGTAACCTTGGCTATAATAGCTAAAGGAGTCGTTAGTTTTGTATGCTTTATACTTTTTACAGATTGATCTACAATACATCTCTTAAAAAATAATTAAACATATTTGTCATTCTCCTATGGATAAAACCTAAATTATTTTTCATATACCACAAATACATTAATTACTTAAGAACTTAACTGTTTATTCTTATAAGAAATTTCTCAAATTAAAATATAATAACCGAAACTGTATCTAAGAAAGAAATTCTATTTTTATTCTCTCAACATGATTGAATAATTTTAAAAGTGTTTAAAAAATCAAAAGTGAATTAGATCGAAATACATTATAATACTAGCGAATCCTTTCCTTTTTAAGAACAAGCAAGTTACCACACTTATTACAAAAACTCGATTTTAAATCAAAAAAAGTCTTACATATACTACAATACTTTGTCGTTTTTTTTATCACAAAATTTTTTTTCCCAGGTGTCAGTACATTTATAGAAAAATATTTTGCAACATTAACCAGGGCGTAATCTGAAGATAAGATCGGTAAATCAAGCTCTAAACTAAGTGCAATGACCGAACGATCGGCTTTTGATAATTCCATTTGACCCAAATCTATACACTTTCGCTTCACCGTAGAATGTATACTGGTATCGGGTTCGTGAATTATTACCCTTCCCGCAGTTATCAACAAATTCAACGCATCAATCCGTCTGTTAATGTGATTTATTTCTTCTTGGATGTCAGGTGTTATATAATAAATATAATCCGATGTTGTCTGAAATGGAATCCCGCTGTAAAAGATACTGGAATCCGTTACAAATTCTATTCTAGAACCCAAGTTTGTTCATCTGTCGAGTATCATTCTTATTGAATCTGAGAAATACCGCATCATATCGATATTTTGAAATCCTTATTGATTGATTCTCCTGGATTTCCTTTAAAATCTGTCCATCCATAATTAATTTGAGATCATGATTTGCGCTAATAGTAACTGCCATTAAGGGTAACACAAACGGAGGCAACCTGTTAACGGATCCTATTGGGGTGATCAACATACAATCCAAATATTCTTGTACTATAGGTCCACCGTTAGATAATGAATGTCCTGTAGATCCAGTAGGGGTTGACACTATAATTCCATCCATCTTTTGACTATATCCATCGTCATTGACAGAGAGATAAAACAAAGGTGTTTTCGTAAGATCTGAACGCATTATGACGAAATCGTTTAAGACAGGGACCGTAGCCTCATCACCAACCTGTGCCACTAATCTTATCCTTCTATCTAGAAAATAATGGCCATCTAACAGTGGGTCCACGATTGAATCTACTGAATCTTTTGAAACCTCTGATAAAATTCCACGCGTGCCACCAGCATTTATGCAAAGTACTGGTATTCCCGGAGGTAACGTTCTAAAAGTTTTGATAGTAGTTCCGTCTCCACCGATCGCTATTGCCAAATCAACATCAACATCAACATCAATACCCAATCCGGGGCTATGTGAATCATATTCTCTAGTATAGTCTATAACACTAATCCCTTGCTCAGCCAACTTTTCTCTTAACAAATAAGAAACTTTTCTCGAGTCTTCATTATTTCTTTTGGTAAAAATGGCAATACACCGGGGTCGTTTACTCAAACAGTTAATGATAAAACAGGGTAGTATATTTTTTTACTCTTTTCAAATACAATCTCAGCTTGTTTTCAGGATTTTGTAAAGAATTCTTATTAATATGAAAACAAAATACTAAAATGCTTTATTGACAAGCAAACGCTTAATTCATTAATAAAAAATATAGCTTTCAAGTTATGAAATGGATAATACTAGTTGAGATTAATTCATATTTTTAGTATTGTGCTGAAAGTAAGAGAGGCAAATATTAAATATTAAGGACGTATGCGTTCTTGATTATTTACTCTTTATGTGTATATTGAATATTTTCGAAAAACAGACATTAGGAACATAATAAACTACATTTATATTACAAAAATAAAGCCTTTAGAAAATATAAAAAGGGGCCGATAGCTCAGCTTGGTGGAGCGTTCGACTGATAATCGAAAGGCCGAGGGTTCAAATCCCTTTCGGCCCATTGAAGATACGGGTTGAAATACTTCGTTGGTTATAGAATTGTTATAAAGGAGTCTAATTAAAATGCCCATTAAATTATCCACATTACTTAGAAAAGTTGAAAAATTAGATCTGAAAGACAACTCCGATACTATAGATAAGTTTTACGTTTTTATGAAAAATAACGATT
>DATEOO010000374.1:0-2109 GCA_035274085.1 Candidatus Nitrosocosmicus sp. | reverse complement strand
ACGTGTAGGTCAGAGAAGCCATAATGTATAAAGTAGATTAATAGGTTTAGTTACATATATCTTTTGTATATATGTTATTAGGAATTATTATTATAATGATATTTACTGTCTCATTCTTATTTGGAACAAACATTATGATGGTTATTATCCATACAGCAAGGGGAATGCCTCTTGCATCAAGTGACTTCTCAATTCAAAAGGCATCATCATTTGTAGATGAAAATAAAATTATGCATGTCTATGGCGAGGTAAAAAATATATCAGATAAAGCCATGACAAATGTAGTAGCAAAGGCCTTATTTTATGATTCTAATGGCAAGTTACTCGGTGAATTTCAAAGGTCTTCTGAATTACGTACAATTAATCCTGGTGGAATATCTCCATTTGAGATATTATATATAGATACAAAAACTGTTAATAGTATAAAGGACTTTCAATTATCTGCGATAGGTACTCCAATTGAGAAGACTAAACCAACAGCACTAAAAATTCAATCTGATAATTCAAGACTTGATATTTTAGGTTTTTATTATATCAACGGCAGAATTGTAAATGGAGGTCCATTAAAAGCTACAGAGTCTAGCGCAATAGCTACCTTGTATGATAAAGATGATAAGGTAATTGGAATTGGAAGAGCATTGGCTGAGCCAGTAAATATTCTTCCAGCTGGTAAAGCAGCATTTGGACTCGTGGCAACACAAAAATTACAAACATACAAGATAAAAAGTTATTCCTTGATAGCAGATTCTAATCAGTATATGTCATTACCGATATTTTTACGTAAGTAAAATTAGGTTTGTTGTTATAGTTTATGTCCTGGGTATTTAGCAATATGAAGAGACTTTTATTGCATTTATGATTTCTTGACTTACTGACTGCTGCTGACGTAACCTTAACTAACTACAGGATTTAATTTATAGTAAGAATGGCAATAGTTGATTCAGAAACACTAGTAGCTCAAACACAAGACAGATTATGGAGAGCGCTAAAAAGACATTATCAATATGATTCATCTTTAAAGCCTAGCCAAGATTTTCTTCTTAATCATGTAAATTCAAAGATTTCACTTGTGATTATGTATGCAGATTTAGTTGGTTCAACTAATATGAGCATGACTTTACCTATTGACAAGATGATTACTATAATCAGAGCATTTTCATATGAAATGACTTCTATTGTGCGAAGTTATGGTGGTTATGTGTTAAAGTATGTAGGAGATGCAGTGATTGCTTTTTTTTCATCTGGCTACAACAAATTACTAGCATGTGATAAGGCAGTTCAATGTGCAAAATCAATGATAACTGTAATTAAAAATGGAATTAATCCTATACTAAATCAATACGATTATCCGGAACTCAGTGTTAAAATAGGTATTGATGAAGGTGAGAATGTAATTGTACAGTATGGACATGATAAAAGCTCATTAATTGACATTCTTGGATATAGTATGAGCATATGTTCAAAAATAACTTCATTAACCAATCCAAACAAAATTACAATAGGAGAAGATGTCTATGATATATTGCATCCAGAAATTAAAAGTAAATTCACACAAGTTAAATATGATCTTGGCCACTGGAAATATTCTCATAAGCAGACAGGTCAACTTTACAAACTTTATACGCTTCAGAACTAGTAGAACATCATATAGTGTGTTAAGAGAGTTTATTCTATAAGACTAAGACTATAGATGATTATAAGACTATAGATCTGAAAGGCATCGATACAACAAATTACAGCAATTAGCTTTACCGTAATGCAACAGAAAATATAGAGTTATTATCAAACAGACTAACAAAATATTTACCATGACGAGCTAGGTCAGAGTAACAAGGGGAATTCACACTTGTAAGACCAAGCTATTATATCATCATCGTTGTTATCATTATCATTATTTTTTTAATTCTGAACCATACTATGAAGACCTTATTTTTGTTATTCATACTCGATTCTATCTTCTCACCTTCTTTGAACTCTCTCTAAGTAAAGACTTTTGAGTTATTATATTATTTTTTATTTTTTGCAACGCATTAGTAAAAATAATAATTAATAATAAGTTTTAACAATAACAAGAAATAACAGGATACAATCGTCCTCTAGTAGGTATAT
>DATEOO010000373.1:0-7444 GCA_035274085.1 Candidatus Nitrosocosmicus sp. | reverse complement strand
GTGCCGCTCATAGCGGCGAACTTATTTGAGCCCGCATCCGCGTCTGGGATAGTACTGAGCTTACGGTAGTTGTAGTCGACACTGCCAGAAAGCTGTTGCTCCTCGGTAAAAGATGTGTTAAAGTCATAGTTAAAGTCGTTGGCCAGTGAAGACACCCAGGTAAACGTCCAGCCCATACGGCGTTTGTAATCTTGAAGTGCGGCAAGAGGGGCACGCGAGACTGCGATTATGGCTACGTCATGATTTTCGAGATGCACAGCGAAGCCATTAAAGCCGTCTGCTATTGCAGAGCATGCCGGGCATCCTCCAGTATATTCGGGTCCAAACATGAAGTGATAAACAAGGAGCTGCGAGCGACCTCTGAAGAGATCGGCCAGAGACATCGTGCCATTGTCAGTCTCAAAAAGGTACTTTTTGTCGATCCTAACCCAAGGTAGATCCTGCCGCCATTGAGCCAATTCGTCACTGCGCCGGGTTAGTGCTTTCTCGGCCTTGAGCAGTTCTAGACGTGCCGTAAGCCATTCTTCTCGTGTTCCGATCTTGTGATCTGTCATTGCTTCTTTCCTTCCTGCCTCGAAAAAGGTAATATTCCAAAAGATTTACAAGTAGTTGATATATCATCTCTTTCACACTGCATAAGTCATGCAGAAAGAACGAATTATATAAGGTATATCGCTCTGATGCACTGTCACTATCCACTCTGATTTAATCCATTTATGCCCATTGTTGTAGGTTTTTGAGATTTTTTAGTTCAATTAAAGTAGTGATAAAATTACAACAGACCCAAATAATGTTGAAAGGTATAACCGATTTATATAGAAGGTAGTTAGAGATAAAATTCATTAAATAATAATTGTAAGAATATAACACTACCATGTCAAATATAATAAATAACATCGATCTTGACAAAATACAAAAGACCATAGAAAGTGGACGTAAAGACCCACAATTTTTAAAGAAACCAGTAAAGTTGGATGGGGAATGGAATTTTGACATTGAAAAAGGATACCAATTCAAAACAGAACTAGCTTATGAGAAAGGCAAAGAAGTAATTGAAGTAGATTCGCCGTCATTCCTGGGAGGCAATGGTAACAGGTTGGGACCTATGGGATATTGTATTGTAGGAATAACCTCTTGTTTTCTTACCACATTCATGAGTATTTTATCAAGTCATGGAGTCAAACTCAAAAAACTACGAATAAACGCAGAGTGTAACGTCAATTTTGCCAAGACGTTTGATATTTCAGATGAACCTATTACAGAAGGAATAAATTTTGAAATCGATGTCGGTAAAAATGAGGAGGAAGGGAATGATACTCCGGATGAAAAAGAACTTCAAAAGATGATTACTATGGCTGAAGAGAGATGTCCTGCTATTTACAGTATGAGTCATATAATTAAGGTGAACGCAAAATTAAAATAATTGTAAATCAAAATAAAAAAGATATTATCTTCTCAATCTTATTAAATAATGTTACTAATATAAATAACAAAACTGGTAAGTTTAGCAAAAGCTATTTTACGAGCCTAAATGTCAGAACGAGGTTGGTAAAGGCATAGCAGGTTAATTTATAAAAAATTATTGTTTACTTGGATCAACTAAATATGGTTAGGAGGGTAAGAAAGGTCTAGCCTTAGGTGCAATCTTAAATTCCATTTGGTTTTCATTAATTACACTCGCTATATCCTTTGTATGAAAATATCGCCGTCATTATATAGAATTTAAGCCTTATAGACATTCTGACATTGTCTTACTATTTCCAAATAACAGATGAAATTTGTAAATAAATGGGTGCTTTCTTTGCAATCTATGAGAATGTATTTCAGTCCTTTGTTAAATAGCAATTTAGTAAATTCATTTTTTTACTATCGAATGTGTTTAAATCAATTCCCTTCCTATGTTTTAGGACCACCTCGAGCGGGAGTGAAAAAATTTATGATACTATTGATATTGCATTGATAAAAACAACGACGGGGTATGACTATCATGTCACCGTTGTAATTATTTCTAATTAGTAAGTTTCACAACGCAGGCAAAAATTTTCTTTTAAACTCTATATGATCTGACTACTTTGATTGGTTGTTACCAGAGACAAAATTATTTTGATGTTTGCTTCTTATCTTCTACGCTATCAGTATGCTCTGAATGAGGCTTTGGAAGTAGAGGCGTAATCACTTTTGATATCAAGAAACCGGTAACTGCCCCAATAACAATTACTGGCAAAAGATCTGTTTGTCCTCCCATAAAACCTAACAATAGAGCTATAGTCAAGGGAAGCGGGAAAACAGCACACGCAACAGCTGCCATTCCAACGGTTACTCCTATGCCCTCTGGAATGAATGTAAGACCTTTGGAAATCGCAAGCCCCAAGGATCCTCCTATGAAGAGTAATGGGAATATAGGTCCACCTTCAAATCCTGTAGAAAATGATGTGCTTGTTATTAGGACTTTCACTATAACCATTAAAAGTAAAAGTCCTATTCCAAAGGCTGCAGGGTTATGGATAATTTGTAATAGTTGATCTTGACCAGAGTAGAGTGTCAATGGGAGGAGGGTTCCGATGAGGCCTATGACTATTCCACCGATGACCGCACGGCTAACAGGCCTTTTGGCGAGCGGCGCAAAGACACGTTGAATGATGCCAAACACTATTTTGAACATAATCCCGACAAACCCGGCAATTACGCCAACAAGCAGAGCCCACCACATGTCAATAAGGCGTGGTGAAGCATAGTTAGGGAAGCTGTAAATTCCAAGAAATGAGTCCTGCAATATAGCAGAATAGACTGCGTATCCAACAGCAGCAGCCAACAAGCCGGGAATCAAATGACGGTTGAGATCTAACTCTTTAATAAACATGTACTCAATAGCTCCAACAGCTCCAATCACAGGTGAGCCAAAGAACCCGCCGAAAGCTCCAGCTATGGAACTATAAACAAGTACCTGAACATCATTCTTCTTGAGCTTGAGTCGGTCTGAGAGAAATGTTCCAAAACCTCCAGTCAGAAAAACTAGAGGGCCCTCAGGACCAACCGGAGCCCCACTCCATAGGGAGATGAATCCTTGAAGTATGATGCTAGGGACTTTGCGAGGATTGATCCGACCCGTTTGGGCATACTGGACCTGGGCAATTCCTAGTCCCCCATTCTGACCAAAAAATTTGATAACAAGGCCGATTAATACTCCAGCTACGGTAAGTAAAACTAATGGCCATATATTGATATTAAGTACTACGATGCTTACTTGTTCAAAGATCTTGACTCCTTGATTATAGAGGGTGATATAACCCACTGTAAGCAAAGCTGATAAGCCGCCAAACAGTGCTGCATTGATCATTAATATGAAATAGCTGTTCCTCGAAGGAGCTTCTGGTTCGACAGTCATGATAAACTACCCGTCCCGGTGACTGCCTTGAATGTGTTTGAAAATACTATGATCTTTATCGTAATTTCTCTACAAGTATTTCTCTTTTCATCTAATGTCAAAACAGTGCCTCTCTCAGCATTCTGTCAATTTCCCATCTTATTTATGTCTTTTTTCCTTTTCTATTGTCAACGTGTAGTTAAGAACAAAAAATTATGCAATATGAAAGTCTAACATAATCGTGACAGGATCAAAATCTTTCTTTTTGCTTCCTGTTAATCGGGAATTCTCCTATGATTTCCCTAAAAGGGAATAATGGCAAATAGTTGGCTTGCGGTTTTGAAAGTTTTTTGCTACACAAATATTACTCGATTACTATCGATCGGAATTTTATTAATCTTTTATATCTCTTGAGCCTGATCCATAACCTTCTCGAATAATGTTCTACTTTTATCGATTCGGTCCTATTTATCTAGACATAAACAATGTAGATACTATTGATTTCTTCTTGCAGCTAAGGTTATAAGGTCGATATTTATACAGACTGTATGTCTATTTTAGGAAATGTGGGTGATATTAATGATGATCTTAAAAGGACAGCGATTGCGATCATGAGAAAATTGAATAGCGAGCGTATTGCTAACACTCCGTGGGTGTCAAGACAGACATTGCAACAAAATACCAGAGCAATTCGTACATATTTCAATCAAGCAATTCTAATATTACGAAATTATGGATTAATAGAAACAAATGATCAAAATGAGTTTCAGATAACTAATCGCGGTATTGCTGATTTGGAGATAACAGAAAGACAATGATGTAAAATGAAACTTCAGAAAAAAGCTTGAAAAAGACCAATATTTGAAATGATTTGTATTACTTTTCTATGTGGGTTATTCGATATATGCTCCCGTCAAAATAAGTTAGTATATACAAATTTCCATCCGGGCCTGTTTCAATATCTGTAATTCTCCCTTCAAAACCTTTTGCAAATATAATATTTTCTCTTTCGTTTTTATCATCTGCTACTAAATCTTGTAATCCATTTGTATTTCTATTATTGAGAATATTATTATCCATATCAATTGCAGATCTGTTTGAATCTATTTTGAGGAAATATAAATTACCATTATTGATGTCTCCAACGAATATATTATTTTCAAGATCCTCATCTAATGATGAAGATTCTAAAAATTCAATATCCGTAACACCAACAGGCAATCTCCAACTAAATTCTGGATCTGAATAGTGAGAACCGTTTAAAGCAACAAGATCAGAGACCAAGGTGTTATTATTTCTTGATATTGGTCCCATTATTTTGGACCATCCACTGTTAAAACCCGGTTGAATAAGATTAATCTCATCGTAGCTATCCTCACCATTTTCAGTATCCCATAGATTTCCAGTTAGTGGATCAATATCCATTCCAAAACTATTTCTTATTCCGTATGCAATATAATATTCTGTCACATTAATCTTGGTATTGTTAGATTGATATGGATAGGATGGGCTATTAAGTGACTTGTACGATTCTATTGATGGATTCACACGAATAATAACAGATGAATTATTGGGTACAGAGATTTCATGATTTTTTCCCTCCGGATAATTTTGCAGTGTATTATTTATGGCTGTGAGGTCTCCTATTACTGCATATAAATTACCTGACTTATCCATGTGTAATTTCCCACCGTTGTGATAGGGCCCCGGTTCTGCGGGCAAATCCATAATAAGTCTTGGATTTGACAGAGAACCTATTCCATCCCAGGAATATTCATAAACCCTATTGCGGGTGGTATTATTCAAATCCTTTTGTACTTCTGTACTATTGTTAGCTTTAAGATGAGATATTTTCTCAGTAAAATACAAGTAAATCGTATGATTGGAATCTTGACTCTTGTGTTTGTGTAATGAGTTTAAAGCATCCATGCCAGAGGCGGGGGAATAGGATGAACTAAAATTCAAATAACTTGTTGGAGTCTCGTTTTTAGATTCGTATTTACTTGATGAAGTAATTCCCAACAAACCTTGTTCTTTTTCATTTGAAATGTTGTTTATAGTATAAATAGGATCTTTTTGTAATATGCCATTAGATATCAGACGAACATTTCCGTGATTTTTCTCCGTTACCAATAGAGAATTATTATCTACAAACGTCATGCTAGTGGGAAATGACAAACCTGTAACATACAGATCCACTTTGATCCTATCTTTGTAATTAGAGTTAATTTCTATTTCTTTTTTGTTTTGTAGTGGATTAATATAACTTTCAATAATATGAAAATAATCAAAATATTTAACTACAGTGATTGGTATGACAATTAAAGCAATTATGCAAAAAATAAGTCTCTTCATGTAAATACAACATTGAATTGTAAACTATCTCATGTATTTGTTTTACCTCTTTTTTATTTTTTATTTTTTATTTGTTCTAAAAGCCCTAGTTTCAGGGTAAGGTCATTCTGCGATTTCTCTGTTCTTTTCTTTTGATTTAAAGTGCATACACAGGTTGATGTTCAAACCTTTAGGAAAGACTATGTATTCTTTGTTTCTTTCGCATTAACCACACTGATGGCTATCAATAGATCTGTTCCTATTCCAAATTTTTATTCGTAACTAAAAGGAGATGGACCACCACTTCCACCAGCTCCACCAACAGAAGGCCCAGTAATTTAGGAAAATATAGGAGTGATTGAATGGTTTGTCCTAATTATCTGTAGCAGTTTATACTCAAAATAATCGATATTTTAGGGTCGATCGTCTATTCACAACAAGAATGTTGTTTTCTGATTCAATTTTTTTAGCATAGAAAAAGAAAATGTTGGATATACTAAAATTATTTGGTTTATATGTACAAAGTTAATTTCCTAATATTTTTAGATTAAATCACTAATATGGTATATGGTATACCATTTATTAATAGAGGGCAACATTAAGGGTTGACTTGCCTGGTGGAATTTAAAATAAATATATTACGAGTTCAGACTTTTCAGTTGAGCCTTCATTATATTGCTTGATACTTATGGCGCAACTAGTAGATTTCAAGATAATAAAGATATACAAGAATAGATAGACTATAAAAGACTAATATTAAAAAAAATAATAAAATGATGTTTTAATAGTTATATCATTATGGCTTTCTAGCTGTACTTGTACTGGCACTTGTATCCATTCCACGTAGGCTAGCCTTGGGAGGGCTTTGCTTCATATACCATGTTAACTTGAGTTTGTGTTGCTAATCGGAATCTCTTAAATCCAGCTTTCTTCATTACGTCGGCAATTTTAGCTTGTCCAGCTTGGGCTCCTAGTGCTAGCCCATTGTTAGCCATAGAATTTAACACACATACGCAGGCTGATGCGGCAAACATGGCCCTTCCTAAGGGTGTAAGATTATTTTCCAAGGTATCACTTGCGGCAGGTTCGACAAGCATAATCGTCCCGTTTTCTTTTAGAGAACTCCAGGCATGTTGTGCAGCTCCTATTGGGTCATCCATATCATGAAGCGCATCATAGATCGTTATTAGGTCATATTTGGTATCGGGAGCAAGTAGAGGATAGTCTTTTGCTTGTTGGATTTCAAATGTAATTCGGTCCTTCCCTAATCCCTCTTCTTGAGCTAGTTTCCTTGCTCGGTCAATTGAAGGACCATGGTTATCAAATCCAACAAACTTTGAGTTAGGATATGCCTTGGCCATAATTATAGTAGATAATCCGCGTCCACATCCCACATCTGCGACAATAGCACCTTTTTTTAACTTCTCTTTTACTTTGCCATCATCCAAAGAAGGTATCCATGAGGCAATGATGTTTGCACGGTAATTGGGTCCAAAAAATCTTTCTGTACCTTCAAAAAGATTATGATTGTGTTCTCCCCAGGCAAGTCCTTTTCCCGTCTTAAATGCATCAGATATTTTTTCCACATCCTTAAAATAAGATGAAGCTGCCTGAAATCCTCCAAGTAAGTAAATTGGACTGTTGATGTTAGCCAATACCATGGCATGTTCTTGTGGAAAGCTGTATCTCTGACTTTCTTTATCATAAAGTATGTAACCACCTGCTGCCTGATTCGCAAGCCATTCT
>DATEOO010000372.1:0-7087 GCA_035274085.1 Candidatus Nitrosocosmicus sp. | reverse complement strand
TGATATTAGAGTTTTAATAGATTCATACATTCGAGATATCAGATCAACATGATGTTCTTGAATTGTTCGAATGGGGTTTTTACAAACTAAGTTTCCTTTTTAGGTCCGGGCGCCGGTGCTGTTAAAGTTTTATCCATCACAAATATACACATATTTACGCTGCGTAAAGCATAGGTAGTCAACGATACTCTGTTACCAAACAGGGTGAAGCATTCCCTCCGTTTATTCATTTGATTGGCATAGAGCGGTCGAATTGGCCTGAATTTAGGAAAGGACTTTTAAGAAAGAATGAGAAAATAGCATTTGATATCATTTTAAAATAGGTAAACTATATACACAATATCTTTCTAATGCCAATAGACCTATTCCAATAGAACCTATTATGATGGGTGCTTTGTTCCATAACTACAAGACATTTTTTTAGTTAAACAACGCGAACTATTTAAACGAAGATCAATATTAAAGGAATAAATATCAGTTTTGGAAAGAGAAATTCCTAATCAAATATTGTTAGCTAAAACCTTTAAAAGGTGGCGCGGTCTGCTATATGCCATTCATAAAGAGGATCGAGAACATCATCTAAGAATGTGCGCTGATTGTCATAATAGTTTAAATGACGCGGCAAAGACTGAGCTGGACTGTGAAATCTCTGTATCGTTTTAGAAGCTGGAGCCCCTTGATAGTATTGATGGCATTATAAGCAACATCTAAAGTAAATAAAGAAAAAAATTGCATTAGCGAGACGGAGATATCATCAGCACGGAAAAAAGTAAGTATGAATTTATTTGAACTGGCCAAACTCTATGACTATAACCTATAGTTTCTAAATCTAAAGCTTTAGAACAGGAACACCGTGTATCCAGTATTAAATACAGGTCTCAAGAGCCGACTCTCCTAACCTACCAACTAGAACTACAATTCTACGAATTTATGTATCCGTATACTACACAGATTAAAAAAAACGGAAATGTTATAGAAGATAAGATCGATATATATAGTTGGATGACTTTATGTCCTAAGGCAACTGGTGGTATGCCCAGATGAATATAGGTAGTGGATTATACGGTCCTGCCACAAATATAGCCCCTAATGGCCGGAAACAATGGCCTCCTCTCAATGAGAATACAAGAGCAGAATATATGGATATGTTGTGGCTTGATGAACGTATGGAGGAACGTATATTTCTTTCCTGGTTGACTAAATGTAAACATTATAGTGCAGAGTATTATGAAGATTGATTATCAATCTTTACGAATATTCAGTTTGATTCAGTGTTTGACACCACTAAAGGTTTAGAATGTTAACGAAAAAGCGTATGAGGCTGTCAGAACCATAGTAGACAAAGTTTTTTAATCATCTGTTCTTTCCTTTTCTATCTTGTCTTACGTTAACTAAGACTGATAGACAGATTTAAAAAGTCTAGTAAGAAGGACGATAAGAAAGGTATTACTCTATTTGGTGCTACAAATTGACCATAATATAATTTGCATAAGAACTTGACAAGTTGGAATGGTAACAATATTTCAAAGCTAGAATTGTTACAAGCTATTTTGGACGAGTTGAAGATGCAACCTTGTTTAGCACATTTTAGATAAATCCTTCAAGACAATTATGTTTCAGGTACCATACCCTAAGCTTTTGTTAAAGACGTGTTTTCGCTATTGCATAAGATCGATTGCTATCATGGAATACTTTATCTATGAAGAGTTACCACCACTAATGCCGTTCAAATCTGAAAGGCTTCAGAGCTAGTCAATGCTAGCAATGGCATCTGGCTCTTCTTCTTTTGCTTTACGCTCTTTTTTGTATTTGTCTATACCAGTTGTGGTTGCTTCATATTCAAATTCTTTGGAATCGTTAGGGTCTGACATGAGTAATATTACAAAACATTATATTTAATCATAGAAGAAGCAATTCCATCGTTTTGGTATAACCGTCGTCGTCAAGTTTTTTATACATCTCTGAACTGTTGCAAGTTGATTATCAAGGGCTCAAGATATTTGTTTGTTACTAAATGACTGGTATGAAATAAAAAGGTATAAGATATCAGAATCGACCAGATCAGCTTCCTTAATCCTAACAAAATCATCCATGGTGGTACAATCATTCTGCTATTTTGTAAAAGCAGAATTAAACAATAGCCTTACTCTAGATTTTAATAATCTAATACTAACAGGCTTTTCTATTCCTTCAGCAAAATCCGCATTAATGAAATCCTAGATAGTAAGACTGTCTTCATCAAAGTATGCAGTTAACAAGAGAATCCGTACATTTTGATTGTATTGTCTTATCTCATTAGCAAATTCTAATCCGTTGATACCCGGCATTCGTAAATCAGCAATAATTAAAGTGTATTTGTATTGGTTTTTATGAAAGTTTTCTAGCGCTAATAGCGGATCGGTGAAAGAAACACAATTAAAGCCAGAGCCATCTAGAAATCTTCTAAAAAGATTTGTTTTGATTAACAGTTACATTTTTGTTCACTATTTACCTTCTATAGCTTCTAACACCTACAAATAATATCAACTCGATGAACGAGTTCATTATTTAACCCGGTTTTAATATGTTTTATTCTTGACATATTCGTTAACCCAATTATGATTCCTATAATAATACATCTTAACATTACTCGATCTGCCTCATTGTTTTAGTTAAAAAACCTATTTCTATCATCATTAAATACTATTTTGGGTATAATAGCACACCTATCTGTGTTGTATCAACAAGGGTCGGACATTCCGGGAATGGGGAATGGGATAATGCGCCCTATTGCATAATCTCAGACCCCATTCCTAGTCAGGTAATTTTCTATTTTCATCATCGCCATATTTTCAAGTCAGGTCCGGACTTAGTTGGAGCATGCTTTAAGACAAAATTCCTGAGCATAGCCAGTTGAAATTGATGATATTCTAAAATGTTGCTTCGCTTTTATCTCTTTACATAAAAGTTTAACAACAAATCACTTTTATGATTTTGTTACTATGAACATATTTCTTCAGTAATTTGTATTGATCCGGTCGGATTGACTAGAGTTTTGTTGTAATACATCTACAATAGAATGTGAATGTAAATGCGTAATACATTATTCAGAAATTTAATTATTCATTGGATCATAAAGGTTTTTAATATTTAATTGTTGAACTTTATATCACCAGTTTGCCTTTTGTGTTTTGTCCCTATTGGTGGTAGAACGTAGACGGGGATGCTATGATCGTAGGATACTTTGTTATTATGACCCCCCTACTCTAGATTTTTGGATTCATTCTATTAAACAGTGCAATCGTGATTTACAGTTTATCAATAAGCTTAAATATATATAATGTTATTGTTAAATATTGGAGTTCTTTGAAATTACATGCATTATTAAAGACGAAAATGGCATCATATCACATTGTGGAGTAAAAGGATATGGTATTCAGGATATTGCAATAATAGGGAAATTGATTAGAGAAGTGACTTGTTGCTTTTTTATATACAACAGGGAAAAAAAGAAGAATGTGTATGCAAGAACTACTCCAAACGGAGCAACATATCTTACGACTAATCCACACGGCTCTGATATAAATGGGATGAACATTTTGCCTGAATTTAAGAGACCCTTCATAAGACAACTGATAGAATCAGTTCATTGAACTAATTTTCTTTACATCTGTTGATTTAGCTCAAGATACCACCTCCGTATTGTAATACCTCTATGGTAACATCAAAGTAGGATATCTGGTGCTTTTTCTTCAAATATACTGATAGTTCGAAATCGTACTTTTACGCTTTAGGGTATACTAAGATTAAATCTAGCACCGAGGGGTAAAATTCTCTTTAGCCGCTCATCCTCCGTATTCCATGGATGCTGTAAGAAAAAATGCCTCCTAGCAATACGTCAGGCATAACCACCTGTATTCTTAAATCGATGTGAAAGTTTAGGGACTGTTCTAGACATT
Organism: Candidatus Nitrosocosmicus sp.; assembly: GCA_035274085.1. Taxonomy (GTDB): domain Archaea; phylum Thermoproteota; class Nitrososphaeria; order Nitrososphaerales; family Nitrososphaeraceae; genus Nitrosocosmicus. The sequence goes on along the minus strand of DATEOO010000372.1, from coordinate 3,149 downwards.
AAATTTATCTATATAATGTTATACACCTCCCCAAAGAATTGTAAATTGCATCGTTCCTCTGATATTTGTATCAATTAATCAAGTAACCAGAGGCATCAACTTAATAGGCTAAAAATGCTGATTCATAATTACTTTATATAGAATTCAACGATCTCCAGTTTCTTTTCAGATCTATTTATGCCAAAGCGCAGTCCCTAATCAATGGACATAAAAGCGACAAGAAACACTAATTTGTCTAGATGTAGAATGGACGTAATCTAAGTTTAAAATATATTTTAAAGAGATTTACCTAGATTTTCAAAAGTTTTTATTACCAGCCCATCTTTGTTACCATAGATAAACTCAACCCTTTGCACTCCATTGATACCATGAAATGCTACATATTCATATACGTATTGTTCACAACCTTGTCTAATTTCTTGATATGAGGACCCGGCCCCTACGAACTCTAAATAAATATCACTTCGCCTCGCTACAGCTACTTTAACCTTTACGGTTAGAGTTATTTCAAATGCCATATTTTTTACCTGAGAAAAGAGATTAGAGGCCAAAGTATTTGTTTGTTTGTTTGTTTAGTTAGGTGAGATACAACTAGGCAAAGTTGGTATGATGCCCTGTCTTAATGAATCCTCCGGTATATACTATGTTTTGATATTAGTTCGTCCAAGGTGATTTTTGAAAGTGGTTCACCTAAATAAGATGATAAATCCATTATTTCTGATATCCTTTCTTTACCGGGTATAGGACTGATTCCTACCGAACTTTTGTCAAGGTTAAAAGAGCCGCTAGATTTTGATCGATATCTGACACCTTGTTTTTTTATCTCAAGCCAAACACGATTTTTTATGAACAACCAGCAATCGCTAATCCTATTGGCGATATTGTGAATATGATGATACTTATTATATCATCTGCTGCTTGTCCAACTAGTCTCGTTATCGCGATAACCTTTGCCGTTGGTTGAGATTAATAGAGGTAATTATCATAGTACTGACTAGGGGCTGGATTGCGTTGAAGACATGTTATTGACTGTTATATTTCTATCTAAGTTTAGATTAGCATCGGTCTGAGATGTAGTATTAGTTACATTGTTGCCATTGCTTGCGTTTGTATTAGATAAAATTGAGGCTATTGTTGCAAGTCCTGCTGTGGCACATTCCTCGTCAACTTTACCACTTGGAGCACCACTTACACCAATCCCACCGACGAGTTCTCCGCCTGCTTTAATGGGAAGACCACCTGGAAGGACAGTGAAGCCTTCCACCGCTATTATTCCGGGGTTTGAGGTCTTTGCTCGCTCCTCTAATCCAGACGTAGGAGACTGAAAACCTGCCGCAGCATATGCTTTATCTCGTGCAACCCCAACAGAAGCACCGGTGGTTCCGTCTCCTCTAACAAGCAGAATGTCAATACCTTCTCGATTTAGAACAGAGACTGTGACAGGAAATCCTTTGTCCATACAGGCAGATTGTGTCGCCATTGCTAACTGTTGGGCGACTTTTAACGGAATAATATGCTGTGTATTTAGAACCATTGACGTTGAATTTTCCTCCGCTGCCCTGGCCTCATTCCCTATGAATGATATAAAGAAAACCCCAAGTCCAGATATTATCATTAGTACCAATAATCTGGAATGCCTAAATTCGTTATAACCTAGTATTTTTGGTTTCATTTAATAGCTAGTCAATAGATTATTTAATAAGTATTTTGGCAGAGTTATTTTAATGATAAGCTCTAATCAGAAATTTAGAATTAATATATTAATGTCAATAAAATCAGCTTCGACTGTATAGAGCTTGTGGTATTGTATCACATTAGGCTTCAACTGTAAGCTGTTAAACGTCATAATACGCCATGCGAAATAGAGAGGGACAGCTACTGAAACAACACCCAAAGTGGCTATCTAAATACCATATCAATAAGAATTGATCTTCATTCCAATAATCATAGATACTGGAAAATAAAAGTAAATTTCGCCATTTTTCATGTGGCTTTTCATACCTAGATTGTCTATTAAAACATCCTTTTTAAATAATTGTCTAATTGTAGGAATATCATCAGGATTAGGGAAAGATGATTTTAAGATGTTCTCGAGCCCCATCTCTAAGTCATGATGTTTATACTTCAATTTGACCAGACCAGAATCATGCATTAACCTTTTCAAAGTATCAAAAGTTAATGCCCCTACATGTGAACTATCACGCAATTTTTCTACGTGATTGTAAGCCTCAATCTTGTCTTTATCCGGAGTAACATCAATTATGAGTATTTTTCCATTTGGTTTACACACGCGCTTCATTTCTTCCAGTACTTGCTTTGGTTGAATCAAATGGTGAAAACTATACCTTGTTACCACCAAAGAAAAAGAATCATCCTTGAAAGGAAGTCTTGTTACATCTCCTAACTTCCAATCTACATTATCAATCTTTCTTTCTTTCTGAAGATTTTTTGCTTCCGCGATCATAGCTGGGGTTATGTCAATTCCCGTAACATGATTAACTCTATAAGCAAACTCGCATGTTATAATTCCTGGCCCACATGCCACGTCCAAGACATTGTCTTCATTTTGGGGATCACTTAATTCAAACATCAACCCTAACCCATCATGGTTTGAATGTTGGGCCATTTGTGAAAAAGGGACGGCCTGTTTGGTAAATTGAGATACTATAACATCAATGTGGGATACACCATTCTCATGAGTATTTGAATCCACATAAAAGAACAGCATTTACAGATATAAAAATTAATCAACTTCAATTTAAAATGTTAAATTTATTACATTCTAATTGATTAAATAAATACGAATCCACTCAGAGTGTGTAATTCGTTAACTTTATTCCCTTTGTTTTGCTTGACAATAATTTACGCTAAATTCTTACAAATCTATCGTTTTTATTAAGTCAAAAATAATCTATCTTTTTTAATTAAAAGGATGTATAATTGAAATCAATTATATCATTGCTTTGACCCTTATACTTTTTGATTTGGATAAAACTAGGATCTAGTATTTTACTGGCATAAACAATTTAGTAATATATTAGCAATATTAACAACTTTTAAATTCTGGTTAGGTAGTGGGTAAATGTAATTTATCAATTTGTTCTCGGGTGTTCTTATTTGGAGTCACGACATTTATACAGAAAGCCCCG
>DATEOO010000371.1:0-5488 GCA_035274085.1 Candidatus Nitrosocosmicus sp. | reverse complement strand
TCTAAAGACATCGAGATAGCTAAACAAGTCATACAAGTTTTTGAATATACCTATCAACATAGCATTATAAAAGAAAAATTGAATCAATCTCTTAAAGGGCTGGAGCAAACTTATAAAGACTACAAGCTCATTAGAGGATTAGCCGCAGTTATAGAAAAAAGATGTACATTTAAATCCATATCTCAAGTTCATTCAAAAGATTTTCATCTTAACGATTCAAAACAGTCAGTCGAAATATTCAAAAATTTCTCTGCAATGGATATTAGAAGAAACGTTTTTGATGAATCAGCAAGACAGAATATCGCCTTAGGCGAACAAACAAGGAAATCAATTCTTGAGAAAATATCCAATAAACTAGGAGTAACCAATGAAATGTTGTCAAAGATGATGTGGTCTGATCTTGATGAAAACATGATGATAGATATATTCATACCAGTCAGTGCGGAGAAGCTACTCCTTTTTTATAATATTTCTTTGATTCAAACTCTACTTTTTAGTTGTATAAAGATTAGAATAGGTTTGGGATCGCGCCTAAATTTAGGAACTCGATGGAAAGAAGTACTCAGGGAAGTAAAAAGGCTCGGTCTAATGTATTGGCTAGATGTGGTGGATGAAACCACCCAAGAATCTAGAGAAAATACAATAGTTTGTTCCATTGAAGGTGCTTTAAATGTAATAAAATTGAGTGATAGATACGGTTCCGCGATATCAAAAATAATACCAAACATTATCAAATCAGAAAGATGGTACCTACAGGCAGACATTCTAAGGGTAACAAATAACGGAAGAAAACTAATTTACGAATTTGAAATTTCAGAAAAATCTTATCCAGAATCACTTCCTTCAAATAAAACGATTAGAATGCACTTTGAAGATCCCTTTTATCAGGACAATGAATCAAAGAAAGATCCTCTTCCAATGAACAATCAATCTCATAGTGAATATGATTCCAAAGACAGAAAGGATTTAAACACCCAAGGAATTAATTTTGAAAATTTCACAGATAATTCTAATGTGTCAATGCTCTTTGACAGTAAAATAGAAAAGATATTCTTACAAAAATTTGAATTATTTAAAACAGGATGGACAATCGAGCGAGAACCAGAACCTATTATAACAAAACAAAAAACTGCTTTCATACCAGATTTTGTCTTGTCAAAATTTGACAACAGGATATTTGTTGAGATTATTGGGTTTTGGACAAAAGAATACCTAGAAAGGAAATTAACTAAAATATTTGAAATAATTCAAAAAAAGACTCATGACGAAAAATTTTTCATGATCCTTGTGATCAATCTTGAAAATTTGATGTCATACGAATTAAATGAGGAAGATAAGATAACTCATATTAAGAATAATAGGAATGTATTGATAACCTCGTACAAGAAAGATAAGATTTCATTCAAAGAGATATTAAAATACATTAAAGATATTGAAAATATATACATAAGCGATAACGTTCTGACTGCACAGAATCAGAGCAAGATCTTTCGAAATATGATAAGTCTCACAGAAGAATTTAAAAAATCTGAAACAAGTTATTTGTATTTAGGTACCCTGGACGAAATGTTAAAGAGATATTGCACTAATGATGACGCATTTTTAAAGGTGAGCCTTAAGGAGTTGATAGAAAATAATAATGAGTTCAAGTGTACGTTTGAAAGGGAGTTATATAAAAAGCGACTACTAATGATTGAAGATTATATTCTCAAGTGGCAGTTTATTGAAAAGATTTGGAAAGATATAAAAAATGTAATTAATTTGGGCGAAGCATCTAAAATCTTAGATTCTGAAAAAATACCCGAAAAAATACATATTAGTCTACTCACTTCGCTTGGTTTTCATATCGAGTGGAATGGTCTTGACTATTCTAAAGCCAAAATGACTTTGAAAAAAAACAGTACTTTACCCATATAGTAAATTATTTTAAACAGAACAACATATTTTTAGATGAATCACAAAATAACCTTCAGAGAAGATCTTATATCTTTATTAGCTCAAGGCATTTTATTCAAAAACTAATAGATATGATAACATATGTTCATAAAAGTAAACAGATTTAAAATAAGAAGATCATACATTATATTTGAAGAGCGCGGGGAAAAGGGGTTTGCAGCTATCAAATAATTCAAAAATAACAGGAAAACAGAATAACGTTGAAAAAGTTGAAGTAGTGCCAAAAAAGGACAAATGGTTGAGGAATATTAAGGAAAGCTGGAGAAATGTTCAGTGTGCTTGTGGAAGCAACTTCCATTTTGATGGCAATATAGACAAACTCTTTGAATGGGAAAGCATTCATCTTCGACATCTTGCATCTGATTCTGATAACCATTCAATAATTTCATTTTATCCAACTGACATGATAATATATTATCATTCGAAATCAGGATATGTAATAGAAAGAAGAAAACATAAAAGTCATGAAATAAATGAAATCAACCAATCGTTGATGATGGGCAAAGTAAGTATGACCGGGGTGTAGGGAATAAAACTAGATAGAGGAAAGAGTGTCGGGCCATACATAATAACCATGTTGTAATTATTGGTGCAGGTATTCTGGGAACAACTTTAGCATATGCTATTTCTACTCTATCAAACTCAAAAATAACAATAATTGAGCAGGAAGAAAGGGCAGGTTTGCACACTAGCTCAAGGAATACGGGTAAGGTGCACGCACCTTTTATCTACAATCCTGAAAAGAAGAAAATCTGGGCCAAAGCTGCCTTGTATGGTTATGATTTTTGGAAAAGATATTGTGAAACAAACAAAATCTTGTTTGTAGAGGATGGAGTAATTGAAGTAGCAAATGATGATAAAGCATTAAGTATACTTTCACAACACCTGGAATGGGGAATAAAAAATGGCCTAGATGAAAAGGAGATAAAGATGATGGATGAAAAGGAGATATCAATTTTTGAACCCAATCTTAAATGTCAGTCAGCGATTCTGTGTCATAAAGATGCTTCGGTAAATTACGGGCAAATTACCCAAAGATTAGCAACCCAGATTTGCTGTGAAAATCATCAAGTAACTTTCATAACACGATCTAAAGTTCTAAACATTAGAAATAGAAGTGATTCAAATCGTGAAATTATCCTAGAATATATCAACCTTTTTGAAAACAGGATAAGAGAAATCAAATGTGATTTCCTTATTAGCGCAGCTGGGAGCAATGCGATTAATATTTTAGACATGACCAAAACAATCCATCAATATAGTGATCTTTATTTCAGAGGTGAGTATTGGATAGCACCACCAAAATACAACAAACTTACAAATCATAGCATTTATTCAGTACCTGAGTTCCAACAATTTCCTTTTCTGGATCCTCATTGGATAATTAGGGCTAACGGAAACAGGGAGGTAGGACCTAATGCATGCCCAGTTTTTTCACCATATGGCTATAACAAGTTCGTTAATGCTAAGGAATTCCTTCCCAAGTTGTACAAACTTATGAAGAGAAGAAGCAATAAAATAAACAGAACGTTCTTCAGTAAAGAAATGTTCAATCTAATCTACAAGGAAGGATTAAGTAGTATTTCTAAAAAATATATGATAAATAGGGTGAAAAAGTTTCTTCCCAATATACAAGACAAAGAATTTAAAATTCGTGGAACTTCTGGAATTCGATCAAATTTGATAGATAAAGAGGGTAATTTTGTAATGAATCCTATTTTCATGCTGAGAAATAATATACTTCATATATTAAATTACAATTCTCCAGGGGCCACAGGTGCATTCCCCATAAGTTATTCAATAATTTTTAAACTTCTTCAACAAGGGATTTTGAAAAATGATCGAGAGAATAACCACGAGGATGCTCAAGTAGCATTTTTTGACCAGAAACTAATTGAAGCTTGTAAGTATGAAATTGATCTTGATTTTACCTGATCATAAAATTAATAAACAAAGAATTAAAAGCTGATAACAGTAGTTGCATACTTTTGCCATAGGCATAGTATAGTATCATACGAAAATGGGAAGGGATCATAGTCTAGCTTGGTATGATGCCAGCCTCGGGCGCTGGAGGTCGTCGGTTCAAATCCGGCTGATCCCATTTTAGAATTATGGATTCAGAGATATCATCTAAATTGTATTATACATACAAGTAACGCTGCGACAATAGTAAGTATACATCATCAATAGTAGCTTAAAAATCGCACTCACTAAAATGTAAACTGAAATAAGAATATTACCAATACTATTAAATGATAGCATGGGTTTGAGATTATTTAATATGGGGAGTCAAATGTTCAAAATAATTTAAAATTAATAACATTTTACTAATAAATTGTTAATTTTAATTATTCATTTAGAAATTTTTTTTACAAAGATCGATTCGCTAGCAAATTTTAAATAGTGTTAACAAGATACTAGAATAAATTATTAATTTGGACGATGTAGAAGATAGCAAGAATAATAAATCTACTGACGAACTCGCTGACCTCAAGGAAAATCTAGTAAAATCCGGCACTAACACACAGCAATCCCCCAATTTAGTCCAAGAAGGAATTATTGCAGGCAAAAAGATTGCAAAAACTTCAGTTATAACACTACTGGCTATAGGTATTGTAGAAATAATTACAGGGATTCTCAGTGGGAGTGTAGTTGCTACCGCTGATGGATTGGATTCGATTTCAGATGCTGCAATTTCTTTTATAGTATTATTAGGCCTAAGAATCGCACATAGACCAGCCGACAAGAAGTTTCATTTTGGATATCATAAAGTTGAAAGTTTTACAGCATTAATTGCTTCAATAGGAATGATCGTTATTGGTCTGGTCATATTTTATAATTCCTATCAGGCACTACTTCATCCCCATGAAATAAGACATCCCTATATTGTTATGGCTGTTCTAGCAGGAGCAAGTGCGTTATCACTTCATAGAGCATTTCAAATGCGCATTATAGCTAACAAGTATAATTTGCTCTCACTAAAGACAGATGCGAGGAATTCTATAAAAGATGGGTCAGCTTCAGTTATTGGTTTCGTTAGTATACTTGTTGCAACACAATTTGGGTTTGAACAAATGGACGGAATAGGTGGAATGATAATAGCGTGCTATATCTTCTCAGTTTCATATTTATCTCTTAAAAAATCATCTTTGATACTCATAGACTCTTGGCAAAATCCCAAATTAACAGTAGTAATAAAAAACATAATTTCAGAACAATTTAGCGACGAAAAAATTGTGGTTAGAGACGTATTACTTCGCTCTTCGGGAATGATAGATCAAGCAGAGATACACATAGCAGTTGATGGAAAAGAATCACTAGAAGAAGTCGAAATGCTATCTCTAAAAATACAGTTGGTAATTAGTTCTCAATTTCCATCCATTGAAAGAGTTTTAGTAATACCACATCCTTATTCCGCTTCAGAGACGCGTGTAACTTCAAGAATGGATCGGTTCAGGAATATAAAAATAAAAAGGCCTTCCTATATGAATAAGAATATCAAACAGGATGAAAATACCAAATAAATATATCT
>DATEOO010000370.1:0-2981 GCA_035274085.1 Candidatus Nitrosocosmicus sp. | reverse complement strand
TAATATCTTGATTTAATATCTTAATATCACTTTCATGATTAAAACTAAAGTTACTTATGAGGACGTAGCGATAAGCGGTTCTAATGGTGCTGGAATGAAATTGCCGAATTTCATTCTTTAAAGCCAGATTTTGTAAAGTTTAAGAATAATAGCCTTGATCAAACGGATCTTAAACATTCAAGGATCATTTGAATAGTATTGGAAGATGTGTTGCTTTTGAAACAATTAATGGTTAGTACCTCATCGTTTAATGGAAAATCAATACACACATGATATAATAATAGAACACTAGTTCTAAATCTTATTTCAACTCTGGTTGGGTACAAGTAAGTGATCATAGAATAAATGAAATTGGGAAGATTATTTGTTCATTAATTTTAAGGATAGAAAAGAAAAGAAATTAAATCGAAATCAAAGGTGATTAAGCGAGTTCTCACCCACTAAATCACATCTAATTTTATCTCTGGCAGTTCTAGCCTCTTTTTGGCTTTGGTAATTCTAACCTCGCACCAGTTACTCCAGCGACAATAATTTGGATACCTACTATCAGTAGTGCTATAGATATCAATATACCTGCTATAACAGCACCCCATATTGGAGACACCATTATTAGTATTGCTATTATAATGCTGAATATACCTGCAATTATACCAAATATTCTTGATCCTGCGTGCATATTTCTGCCAGCCAAGCTATGAACTATTCTAGCGATACCATCAACGAACAGTGCAATAGCAAGTACAAACAAGATAAATACGGTAGAGCCTGCAGGATATGCTACAACAATACCTGCAATTATAAGGACAATAATTCCAAGGCCGATTGTACCCCATCTAGATGCTCCCGGAGCTGGACTGAAAATTCCAATTAAAATTCTTTCAATTCCTACAAATATCAAAACTATGCCCAGTATATAGACAACAGTGAAAGTTGTTATTGCAGGGAAAGCTAGAGCTACAATTGAACCGATAACAGCTATTACCCCCAAAACAATCTGCACTGCACGCATCCATCCTGGAGTCTTTGTTTCAGATAACGTCATACCCTATTGAATAATGTCTGCTTATATAAGGGTTAAATAACAAGTAACAATGTTAATGTTCTTTTATATTTCCCATCTCCATTGTATTGGTGTCTAAGTATTTGGGTAAAATAGTAAATTAATAGTCATTGCACAAGACCTAGCTATTTTTTTTATAATATAATTCTTCTTAGTTGATAAAATCCTTTTTTTAATGCTACTTTTTTAGAATCTCTACATTTTGATTTAGAAATAAGGCAAGAAAATAAAGAAAAATACCTGTGACTTCAAGTTCACCTACCCCGTAGGTATATAATATCAATAGTCCATTTTGCCTAGATAATCTATTATAGTCAAGAAAAATAATAATCAAGATCAGAAAATATACTAAATTCTAGCAATATCTTTTAGAAAATTAACAGATTGAAAGGTATATCAATATACAGTATGATAGTAACTAAATTTAAAACAAAGAGAAAGGATAGATATCAATATGACAAATGAAACTACTTGAGGAATAAAAGGAATAATTATCTAAAGTAAATATCTAAAGCAAGTTGATTTGTTTATGTTTTATCAAATCAATAATATCAATACTTGCTCTACTGGACCAATTCCAAGGCATAATGCTTTTTATAATAAGAAGTATACTAATTAGCAAAATAACATGTTTTCTAAAATTTTAGTTGGCATAGATGGATCAGAATTTTCCAGAAATGCTGTTAATTATGCTTTAGATCTTGCAATGAAATACGATTCGGAATTATTTCTTTTATCAATTGTTCCTTCCAAAGTTCACCATGGCGACTCATCAGGAGTATTTGGTATGGTATCTCCATCGTATTTTGATGAATACAAGAAGGAAGCTGAAAAGTGGTTTGAAGAAATAACAAATCATATAAACAAAGAAACCACTATAGATACCAGTACTAGAGTCAAATCAGAGGTAATTACCACCCCATTTTCAACTCCAGCTTCAATTCTAAATTATGCAGAAGAGAGAGATGTCGACTTGATAGTAATCGGTACTAGAGGAAGATCGGGCCTTAAGAAAATGTTACTTGGCAGTGTAGCTTCTGATGTTGTTACTTATTCTTATTGCCCTGTCTTGGTAGTTAAATAAGATCAGTTTTACCCGCTATAGAAACTATACATAATAGTACAAATAATATTAATGGATCTAGATGTTAAGATCAAAGTATTCTATTGATAACGATATAGGGAAAGGATATAATTATCTAATCAAATCAAATCATCTTGGTGTAATTTATCTAATAATGGTCTCAAATTAAGACCAATTTCCTTTTCACCTAAAATTATGTTGGAACCGAGTCCCAAAACTATAGATAGCATATTTCTATCTTCTCTAGCGGTATAAATTGAACTTCCAAATATTCTGAATTCAAGATGATTGTTATGTATCCATTGTTTCCATTTTCTTGTTCTTTGAGCATTTTGTTCTAATGAGTTTATCACATAATCCAAATCAATTCCTTCCTCATTATCAAGTAATTGAAGCTTAACCATAGGGAGCATGACATTTCCACCTTTTACTGATTGTTTTTCTTTATTCATTTGTTCTATGATCTTATCTTCAACTTCATGAGCGTCTTGTGACTCATCCTCATGATTTTCTAGATCGATGTCGTAATTTGGAAAAAAATAGCCTGTCAAATTTTTATCCCAATCGTATATTTTGTACACTGTATCAATGTATTCTAATTTCCACAATGGATTGCCTCTATTTCCCCTTCCAAACATGATAGAACAAAGTGTTAGTTGGTATTTTTATGTTGATAAAACAATAGAATACTATTTCTAAGATTTTCTCGGTATAAAAGTAGCTAAACTCTATTGATCTCTACTACTTTTGTATTTGATAATCTCAAAAATATGAAAAATCCAGATCTGTTCAAGAAGAATCGCTTGATTTTACTTCTAGGTAAACTGCAGTTGTCTT
>DATEOO010000369.1:0-3878 GCA_035274085.1 Candidatus Nitrosocosmicus sp. | reverse complement strand
AAGAATAGACAATTGTTTATCCTGACTTAGGCCTTTCTGTCCATTTCTATTTGATTGACCGTAAAATCCTCTACAAGGTATACCATTGTAATTTAGGATGTTTGTGATTTCTTCTAGCGTATCACGGTATTGAGAAAAAATTAAAATCTTTTTTTGATATTTTATAGGCAATAGTTTGTCGTTGTAGTCGTTGTATTCCGAATTACACTGTTTGGTAATATCACTATCAGTGTCTCTAGATAAATTCCGGGATGTTTTTATATCTTCTTTCAAACTAAGAAACTGGCTAACGACGGATAACAGCTTGATTAACTTAGGTGGAGGTTCATTCTTATGATCATTTAGTTTTTCGATTATCGCTTTAATTCGTGAATCCAAAAGTAAGTCCTGGTAAGTTTTACTTTCGAAATTACCTTGGGCGTTATCTAGGAATTTTTTGAGAGCAAAGCTGCCTTGGGATTCAACTAAATCACGACAGTATAACAAGATCAAAGATAAAGATTGAAACTTTAAAGCGGCTAGTAAGAAAAAATTCATGTTTTTTGGATCTAGTTTAGATTTTATATAGTCTCCAAGTGACAAGAGATCCTTTCTATATACACTTTCCACCTTCCTCTTTCTTATGAATTGATTTTTGATTAGCCACAGGATTTTATCATTAATCACAGAATTCAAGAGGGCTGATAAATCCTTGTGATAATCATTCATTTCGATAGGATAACACTCTACCTTAGTGTCAAAAATATATGGTAACACATCATCATCTAGTTCAGATTTGGCAATAATTTGCTCTATATGTAGATTTGAACAAATCTCTTTGATTTTATCTTCTTTTGCTCCTGGGCTAGCAGATAATCCTAGGACTAGTGGATGTTTATAATGATCAGAATTCTTGTAAAATTGCTTAGAAATGGATGTATAACTGTAGTCCTTAACAGCTCGTTGAGCTTCATCAAATATAATTAGGTAAAATTCATCTTTATTAAGCGTACCATTTCGGATATCATTCTTTACTAACTCGGGTGTAGCAAAGTACACCCTAAACGAAGAGGATTTCCATATTGTTTTTCTAATTTCTGGGCCTATCTTTCCTGTTAAGGCAATACATTGATCTAGAAGAAAAGTATTCTTTTTGAACAATTCAAAATGTTGAAACACCAAAGGGCGAGTAGGAGCAAGAATCAGAATTTTTGATTTTTTCCAGTTCAGTAAAATATCAACACTAACTAGTAAAGCAATAATTGTTTTTCCCAAAGATGTAGGGATTACAACTAATGAATTCTTATATAATGCCCTATTTACAATGTCTTCCTGATATTGTCTATATTTAATATATCCATCTCTCAAAAGAGGATGAACAAAATAGTCCTTGACCAAAGTTAGATTATATAATACTAGAGAAGATTAGTAATGGCGGTATCGGATTGAATTTATCAATATTCAGATCTCAAATACCTCATTTGATTCACTCTTTACCATGGTTTTTCTTTCTGGGTTAACACTGTCAATTGATTGTGCTAATTGTAAAACCTTAGAATTACTAACTAATTCCAAGATGGAATTTAATTCTTCTAGTGATTTAATCACGATTCCTCTTTTTTTACTTGGAGTACCATTTGAATTGAGTGGATTAATTTCTATTGCTATAGATGCTGGTCTGCCACGATATTCAGGAAGTTTAAATAAAAAGACGCCGGCTAAGTTGGTAGGTTTTCTTTCCCAATCTTTACCCTCTTTTAGAAATTGTGATAGTCTTTCGTCACCTGACATTTTTGCAATCAATATTATTTCATTCACTATCCTTTTAATTTTATCTATTCACTCATTAATTAGAATAATATATCAAAGTTTTTAATATATAACGCGGCCAGATTGAACAGAATAAACTGTGCTGATCATCAAAATTCTAGAAAAAGACTTTGAAATAGATTTAAGACCAATGATATAAACACGGAGATCTAGTGCTATTTGGGAATTGATAATAGGTTTAAATAAAAATACCTCTCAATATATTACATATAATAAAAATGCTGTGACTGAGCTAAGATATGATAAGGGTACCATTCTATTAAATGGCGATTTTCATACCCCATATGCGGTATTTGATCCCAGAATTAATAGATATCGAGCTCTAGGTATCCATTATCCGGAAATAATTCACTATTTCAAAAGAAATAAAATTGACTATATAGATAGAGTACGAAACTACATCATTCCGCTAAATAGGAATCAATTCAAAGAAACTTATGAGTTAAGAGACTATCAAAAAGAAGCTTGGAAAAGATGGATAATACATGGTATGAAAGGATGTATAATTCTACCAACTGGCGCAGGCAAAACAATAATCGCGTTACATGCAATATTAAAAACAAATGCCTCGACGCTTGTAATAGTTCCTACACTCAATTTAATGGAACAATGGTTTGGAGCCTTGGAAAATATTCTAAAAGTAAGAAATCAGATAGGCAAGCTTGGAGGTGGTTATGAAGACATAAAAAGTATCACAATTACAACGTATGATTCAGCTTATCTAAAATCATCGTATCTAGGAAACAAATTCGAATTCTTAATATTTGATGAAGTACATCATTTGGCTTCTGATAAGTATTCTTTGATCGGAGAACAATTTATTTCTCCCTACCGTTTAGGTTTAACAGCAACAATAGAGCGAGAAGATGGCAAACATGTAAATATTTACAAATTAGTAGGAAAGATAGCATATAGCAAAGATTTTTATGAACTATCTCAAGATAATCATCTTTCCAAATTTAGATTGAAGAAAATTAAGGTAGAGATGCTACCAGATGAAATTTTACAATACAAACGAAGAATTTTCCAATATAACCAGTTGTTAAAGGAAGCAAAGATCTTCTATCCTATTAGACTAGAAAGATTAATTATGTTATCGGGAAACAATAGCAACCTCAGAAAGGCATTACTTCTGAGAAATGAAGCAGTAGACATAGCTTTAAACAGTTATGCAAAAATTGTAGAATTAGAAAAGATATTAAAACACCATGCTACAGAGAAAACAATAATTTTTACTGTTCATACTAAGCTTGCTTATATTATTTCAGACAGATTTTTGGTTCCTGTCATAACACATAGAACAAAGAATGAAGAAAGAAATGAAATCTTAGAAAAATTCAAGAAAGGATTATACAGAGTTATAGTGACCACTAAGGTTTTAGACGAAGGAACAGATGTACCTGATGCCAATGTGGGCATAATATTAAGTGGCACAGGAAGCAAAAGGGAATTTGTTCAAAGATTAGGAAGATTACTCAGACCTAAAAAGGATGTTGAAAACATGGCTAATCTTATTGAAATAATTTCATCTGATACAAGTGAAATTTTTACTAGCAACAGAAGAAACAAAGGTATAAACAATAAAAAACAATTAATAGATAAATAAGATAAATAAGTACTAAATGACAATATCATCTATTAGTCTGAGTCTAATGATCAGAAAACGGTTAGTGAATAAGAAATGATATCCTCAGATTTGCTCAGATACAAATTGGATAATAAAAGTCATAAAATATATCCCATTTTATGTTCTTTGGAACAGAACTCTAAAGACATCGAGATAGCTAAACAAGTCATACAAGTTTTTGAATATACCTATCAACATAGCATTATAAAAGAAAAATTGAATCAATCTCTTAAAGAGCTGGAGCAAACTTATAAAGACTACAAGCTCATTAGAGGATTAGCCGCAGTTATAGAAAAAAGATGTACATTTAAATCCATATCTCAAGTTCATACAAAAGATTTTCACCTTAACGATTCAAAACAGTCAGTCGAAATATTCAAAAATTTCTCTGCAATGGATATTAGAAGAAACGTTTTTGATGAATCAGCAAGACAGAATATCG
>DATEOO010000368.1:0-2209 GCA_035274085.1 Candidatus Nitrosocosmicus sp. | reverse complement strand
TTGTGATTGATCTATTGATTGTTTTGCTTTATTTTTCTTGTTGTGAGTTGCTAAAGCATCATCTACATTTAGCATTGGACTGACAAATAGGGTTAATGCTAATGCTGCTATTGCAAATGATGCGATAAAGAGTTTTTGGTTTTGGTTTTGGTTTTGGTTTTGGTTGTGAATATTTTTTGTTTTATTCATACCTTCGATATTCTAAAAAAAATATATGGGATTTGCTAACTAGGTATAATACTCTAATATTCTAGCAGTTTTAGAATTATCAATCTCGACTGCACTTACACCAGCTGATGTGAAGTTATGTTTTACAACTCTTGATTTTAAAAAGACAAAACAGTAATAGATTACGACAGATTACAGCGCTACATGCCACTGTTATAGCATCCAGTCATAAAAAAAATACTAGTAAAATAAAAAGTATTAGGCAGACATTCTTTTAGTAAAGTATGTCTGAAGGGCCCGAGGTAAAGATCACTGCAGACAAGATATGGAATGCACTATCGGGCAAAAGAATAGTTAATATTTTGCATAACAAAATTGACAGCAGTCTCGAAGAAAAAATAATCGGATCCTCTACTGAATATGTGAAGACATTTGGAAAAAATATTATCATTAAATTTTCATCCGGGGTTTATCTAAGGAATCACATGATGATGTGGGGAAAATGGCGAATTTACGAAAGAGATGAATATGAAAGTGGGGCTGCAAAATCACCACCTCGTTTTTCCTATAGAAAAATGAAGCAGAAAAACATCGATAATATTCAGCTTAAAACAGATGAGGTATCAGATGTGAGAAAAGACTCTAGGATCAGATTAACCATTATTACATTGGACAAGGTTTTGGTTCAGTTTAATGGTCCCATATTGCAATTTTCATTGCATGATCCTGCAACTATGGAACCTATTGTATCGTTGGGTCCTGATGCATTGAGTCATGATTATGACAAAGACATAGTAATGGACATGATAAAGTCAAAATCTAAAAATACGGAAATGATAATCTCAAATGCCTTATTAGATCAGAAAATATTAAGCGGAATAGGAAACAAGTATAAATCAGAAATCTTATTCTTAAACAATATATATCCTTTTGAAAAAGTGACAACATTCTCTGATGATGAACTAGATAGACTTGTAATGGATGTACCCAGAGTATTAAAATACGGTTATGAAAATAGCGGTAGAACAAGAAAGCCCAAGGATAAAGAAAAGATCTCTTGGGATACTACACATTGGGTATTCAGAAGATCTGGAAAGCCTTGTTGGATATGTGGTGCCAAAATAATATCAGAAAGAAAATTAACAGCAAGACCAACTTTTTGGTGTCCCAATTGTCAACCAATCAATGCCCACTAATCCTGGCCGATAGGTCAGCCTTTTTTGATGACAGCCTTTGCATCAGGCAGTCTTAAAACTGTTTCATGGATTTACTTTTATTTCTTATATGAAATTGATTTTGATATATTGCCTCAATTTTTTCTAATCCATCAATGTCTTTTAGTTCTTTATCATATCTGATATTTTTTATTCTAGGGAATCGTAAAGCATATCCGCTATTGTGTCGATCGCTTTTTTGAATGGTATCAAAGGAAACTTCTAGGACAATCTCGGGTTTTACAATAATTCGGTTACCTTTATCTTCTATCATGATTGACCTCAATTTTTCAGTCATATAATTAATTTCTTTATTAGATAGACCTGAATATGCCTTACCTATTATTTTCAGATCACCAAAAATATTCTTCCCGTTTTCTGATGTTAATTTGTTGTCGACAAAATTAGTCACGTTATCTTGTACTGCCAAAGTATAATCGGAGATTGTTCCTGCTCGTTTTCCATGACCATACTCAGCAATTACTACCACCGCGTCAATCGTATCTAATTCCTCCTTCAATTTTATCCAATATTTTCCTCTTTTACCAGGATAATATTGCGAAATGGGATCTTTAAGGACCAATCCCTCATGTCCTTCATTTCTACTTTTTCGAAATCTATTGGTTATTTCATCTACAGATGAAACTAACTTGCTTTGAGCAATAGAAATTATGGAGTCTTTAAACTGAAATTTTTCCAATAATCTCTTTCTATGTTTTAACATGTTGGCGGCCAACAAATTGTTGGCCCAACACTCGCGTCAATGGAAAATTCCGCGCCAACATGAAGTATATTCGCAGCCTAAGAACGCAATTTTAAGCGCGTAC
>DATEOO010000367.1:0-5723 GCA_035274085.1 Candidatus Nitrosocosmicus sp. | reverse complement strand
AGATATTGATGCCTTTAGTTCACAAAGGCTAAAAATATCATATAATAATCGCGTATAAGGCTGTTTAATTATTGAGCATCATTGTATATCTACATCATATTTTATTGCTATTAGCATTTTCTGAATCTCTGTATAATCGATATTTGCAAACTCGCAAAAAACCAGTTTTACAATTCAGCTGCTCCTTTTCATTTGACTGATAAAAAAGACAAAAATATCAAAGCTTTGTGACAAATATCAAGCTATTCCGATCACCTCATAGCAGACTTTCGCATGTACTAGATAACCAAGATCTGAAACAGAATTACAGAATTTAATTCCATCCATATTAAAAAAGCAGCATATTGGAACAAAGATGTTCTATAATTTTATCACAAAATTTTAAGAATTGCTTTTATTGATTCTTAAAATAGGCACATTGCAATAAAGTTGTCCATAAGATAGGAACCGCCGGTTGATGATTTTGTCTATGTAGGAAATTTCTATAATATGCATATATTTGCATGGTCTTCAAACAAATCTTACGAAATTATTTTATATTACAAAATTATAGAAATGTTATGAAAAGTTCTCAATTTATTATATTTGTTTTACCGTTGTTGTTGGTAGGGCTTCCAACTGTCTTTGCTCAGTCTAATAGCGCCAGCACTACTAATAGCACTGGAGGATTATCTTCAGAATCAGTGGTCGCTGGAATCACAAACTCAACCGCTAGTCCTGCAAATCTGATAGTTAATTCATCATCTGCTGGAGAAGATGCACAAAATAGCACTGGAGGATTATCTTCAGAATCAGTAACTGAATCAAAATATTGATTCTAAGATTATTCTTTCTTCTTTGATATTCATCCCGACTTGAGTTCTCAAAATGAAACGTTAGAATCAATAAAAAATGACGTCATTCATTGCATTCTGTGTGATCTATCAATAACAAGGAAGAATGCCGTCCCCGGGTCTGGTAGTATAAGTAGAAAAATAATATTCATAGGCGAAGCCCCAGGCAAAAACGAGGATGAAACGGGGTATCCCTTTGTTGGGAACGCTGGCAAAATATTGGATCAGGCGATAATAGAAGCACAATTAGAAAGAAAAGAAATCTACATTACAAATGTAGTCAAATGCAGGCCACCTAACAATAGGGTTCCGACCGACGAAGAAATTACAATATGCACGAGTAATTATCTTAAAAAAGAAATTGATATTATCTCCCCTAAAATTATTTGTATATTGGGTGCCACAGCTTTAAAGTCTTTACTTGGGCTAAAAAATATGACACAATATAGGGGACAAATAGTTAATCGACAACCATGGAGATACTTTGTAACATATCACCCTGCAGCTACCATATACAATAACAAATTACGACAAATTTTCTTTGAAGATATCCAAAGGATTGCAAAAATAGTTAATGCCGAAAATCACAGGATAGATAAATTTTTTCCTACCTAACTAAGAAAAAAAAGATGAATAATAATTTCCAATAGAATAAAGCACAGATAAAAAAACAATATTACCAGATAGGTTAAGAATTACAATTGATTCTCAATAATATTGTTGATTCAATATTAAGTAATTTTACTACTGATGAATCCAGTATTTTAATAAATATATGTCCTTGCGCTTTATTCATCATCTTCTAGATAACGCGTTAATAATCCAGCGAATGCTGCTTTTACCATCAGTTCTAAAAAAAATAACATTCAAAGATCGGAATTGCAAAATTATGTGAGTTTGAGGATCAAATAGAAACGTTCGAAAAAAGATGGAGATAAAAAAGATTTAATAAACCTGCATATGCTAGTTTGCGCCTAACAGATGTATCAAATCATTAGGTACAGCCATTGATGCCAGGTCAAGCAATGGCCCGTACCAGATACCAAATACTATCATGAATCCTAATGCAAAAATCAACACAGCAACTATCGACTTTGGTTCCTTCTGTCTTACTCTGTTTTCGCCCTCTTCCATATACATTTTCCTAATGATCCATGCATAGTATCCTAAAGATAGTGCGCTGTTTAGAATTCCAGCTATTGCAAGATACGGTCCCCACCAAATTACTTGCCCACTATCTATAGCAGCTCCAAATATCAAGTACTTTCCCCAGAAACCGCTCAGTGGAGGGACTCCAGCAAGTGCAAGCAACGATATCGCAAATACAAAGGCTGTAATGGGCATCCTATATCCTAATCCTTTATACTTCTCAAGCGTATAGGCCCCCAGCGTGATGATTACACCTGCAGCAGCTATAAATGCAGCAGATTTCATTACTGCGTGATTCATTATTTGCAATAAAGACGCATCCAAACCATAGTCAGAGTATGGGCCAACTGCAAGTCCAATCAAAATATATCCAGCCTGCGCAATGCTTGAATATGCAAGGATTCTTGGAATACTTTTTTGAGTCAATGCTCCCAAATTTCCTAGCGTCATAGTAAAGATTGCAATTATCGCAAGAGTAAATGTCCAGTGGACATTAAGGGCTATCATACCAATAACTATAACCCTTATGGCAGCTGCAAATCCAGCTTTTTTTGTTCCCGCTGCAAGCAGGGTAGCAATCGTCGTAGGAGCTCCAGAGTAGGTATCAGGCAACCACATGTGAAATGGAACTAATCCCATTTTGAATCCAAATCCAGCGATAAAAAGTCCTACAGCTAATAAGCCAAATGGGATCAAATCGGGGTTCAAATGTGACATCGCCACTATAGAATCATAAATATTTGTCGTGCCAGTTAGTCCATATACAATTCCCATTGCTAAAACGATGATAGCCGACGATAACGCTCCAAACAAAAAGTATTTGATTGAAGCCTCATTTGAAATAGGATCCTTTTTATTAAAAGCAGCCAATGCATATGTAGGGATAGACATTAGTTCCCAAGCAACTAGTAACATTACAAAATCAGTTGAATAGCCAATAAGGATCATACCTATGCTTGACAATAATATCAAAGAATAGTATGCAGCATGATTGCTTTTTTTCTTCATATAACTCCATGAAGAAACAGTAACCATAATGGAGACTATGAGAAAAGCGATAGAAAAGAACGCACCAAAAATATCATCCCCAATGACCCCACTGTTTGTTAAAGACATTGCAGGAAGATTTTCGCCCGAAAATATTCTGTATATCACAATGACTAGAGCCAAAGCAAGAGCTCCAAAGGCTATAGCGCTATAAACTTTATTTTTTGAGCCTCGTTCTTTGTTTAAGGCATCTATTATTGGAATTAACAAAGCTACACTACCCAAAATAATGGTTACTAAAGCAGGGGTCGACATTATATCAATCATGGTCACTCATCCACTCCATTAACTCAGTAGCAGCATGGCAATTACAATTATACCAGCGGAAAATACGTAAAGATAAGTCTGTATGTTACCTGTTTGTACTACCTTTGCCACCTTTGACATCATTACCATTGACTGTTGAACTGAAGGGTTGATTCCATACATTAAGATGTTTTCGAAATACTTGTAAATTCGTCTGTAAGCCGCCAATGGTATAACAACGCCTATCCAATAAAGGACCGAATTAAGATACCATCGATTGTATAAGAACTTCCATAATGCCTTGGAAACGACGTTGTCGCTGATCTTCTCTGGGTCGCCGATTTTTTTGATGTAAAACAAATACCCAAGAAATCCGCCTATACCAAATGCGGCTACTGATGAAACAACAGCAAGCGGATTGAGTTCTAAGGCATCTTGTTTTGACCCTTCCGCAATAGCTGCCTGGGACTCGGCTAATTCGGGTGAGCCTTGTACTGTTTCAGATATTCCTAATGGTACTACTCCACCCTCGATAATTCCAAAACTGCTAGCAAGATAAGTTGAAAATATATGGTGCAACTGCCCCTCAAATGCAAAGCCCACAATACCGAACCCAATTGATGCTATTGCCAATGCTGCAAATGGAAGCCACATCATCTTATCGACTTCTCGTATACGATGGCCTTTATTTTCAATATTGACCACATTTTGGCTGGGCTTTCCAAAAAATACAAGGCCGACCATTCTAAATGTGTAAAAGGCTGTCATGATGGCCACTGTGACTGCAATCAAGAAGACATAAGATGAGAACTCATAGTTTGATTCAAGGATAGAAGCAAAAATTGCATCCTTACTCCAGAATCCAAGTGTTATTAATGGAGCACTCGCGAGAGACAGGCTTGCCAACAAGAAGAAAATGTAAGTCTTCTTCATGTTCTTTTTTAGCCCTCCCATATCGTTCATGAATCTAGAGTGTACAGTATGTAAGATAGCACCTGCCGCCATGAACAATGAAGCTTTAAACAGTGCATGGCTAATTAGGTGGAAAAATCCTGCAGTATATCCGTCAACAAAGTTTGTAGATAACCCTGCAATTCCTAAGCCCATCATCATGTATCCAATTTGTGATCCGGTAGAATAAGCCAAGACCTTTTTTATTTCAGGATTGACTATTGCTTGAGTGGCTAGCAACAGAGCAGTTATGGCTCCAACCCAGGTTACAATTTCAAAGAACTGTGTCATATTAAATACAGATAGGGCAAAAAATAGAGGACCTATCCTAGCAACAAGAAACACACCTGCTTTTACCATTGTGGCGGCATGAATAAGAGCAGAAACGGAGGTAGGGCCCGTCATTGCCTCCAAGAGCCATTCGTTTAGTGGAAACTGTGCTGATTTACCTATGGCTCCACCAAATATTAGAGCAGCTGCTGGTATCAATAGGTTTTGTTGCATCATAGCATGAGCCCATGTTTGATCGGCCAATAACTCCCGAAAGCCAAAGGTACCAGAATACATAAATATCATAAACATGCCTGTCAGCATCATGACGTCCCCAGCCCTGTTAAGTAAGAATGCTTTTATCCCAGCATGTGTTGGTGACGTCCACTGAGGTATGCCCCAAGCAGTATGCCCCTCTCTGCCAACATAATCTTTCTTTCTATCGGTATACCAAAATCCTATTAGGGCATATGAGGCAAGTCCGACACCTTCCCAGCCGAAAAATACCATCAACAAATTATCAGATAACACGATTAGCTGCATTGAACCTATGAAAAACAACATAAAGAACCAATATCTTATAAGTGATTTTTGGCTATGCATATAGGAAACAGAGTATACAAATATAGCCACCGAAATCCAAGCAACCAGATTACTCATAATTATAGCAAGTGGGTCAGCTAATACACCTGCGTCTATATTTAAGGCAGAAAACCAGGGAATTTGGCTATGTATTTCGCCATTTGATAAGCCCAACGGTAGTATACTCAAAGCCAAGAAGGCACTAATAACTGAAAAAGCGACAGCAGCGTACCCTTTGATTTTTTCACTCTTTTTTCTTAGTAATGGAATGAAGGCTGCCCCTATAAATGGAGTCATCCATATTAACCACGCATTCACACCTATTCCTTCAAAACCTAAAACTTCAACCACAGCTATTCACCTATAAAGTAATGGACTGCTCCATACGGCTATCAGTTATAAGATATGTCCTCTGGTAATCAGTTCCACCTAGAAAAGCAGCATTACTAATCTGGGTATTGTTTGTGAGTTCTTCATTTACTTGTCCTGTTGTTCCAGGAGTGATCTTTACTGGTATCAGCTCGTCTGAGTTAGGATACAAACTTTCAACATACCCTATAATTGGCTTATAAAACAAATCAGGATATAATCCCAAAATCAATGTTAATGAAGCTAAAATCCCCATGGTTACTAAAACGTATTTAC
>DATEOO010000366.1:0-3851 GCA_035274085.1 Candidatus Nitrosocosmicus sp. | reverse complement strand
TGCCATGTCTCCTACCATTCCTGCTCTTCCTGTTATTGGATTTTCTGGCATCCTTGTAATAACCCATATAAGTACAAATGCAAGTGTTCCTACTATGCCAATGTAATCCCATATTTTACCCCAATTTTTTAATGTGGGAATTATCCAGAATATTTGTGCTAATCCTCCAACTAGAAACAAAATAGTCATTTGAGTATTGAAAGCTGGCAGCAGACTTAGATGGAGAATACCTGCAATTCCCGTACATATCGCTGCTACTATAGAGATTAACAGAATCTTGTTCATTGTTAGTATAATGCTATAAAACTTTATTACTTATTAATCAAGTGCAAATTAGAGAATGTAGGAATAATAGATAAATATCTACCTACATCGTGATTATCATTTAATAGACTCACTTCTTAGATCAAAAATTGAAAATCTAGATCAACAATAAATAGGACTTACTCCTAGCAAGAAATACTCAGACTCATTTAATGGGACTTTTGTGACGACACAAATCTCGGACAAAAGTAATAAAGGCTACAATCATGTGATAAGTATCTAAAGGTCATTAAACTTGGTCGTTATACCACACTCGACAGGAAAACCATGGGAAGAATTAGATAGAGAACATTCCAATCTATCTTACCATTATTGCACGAGAGAAAGATACAAAAGCATGAGAAAGTTCCTCATGCGAACTTCTAATTGACGCCTCTATTACGTTTTCCCTTTTTATAATATTTTCTTACTATAAAATTATAGACGGCTAGAAATACAAACGTATAATACCTTATAATTTTTGTTTATTTAGGGTTCATGGTCATATATTCTACGGATCAAGATCATAGGAATCAATTGATAAACTGGTCAAATGTTACGAAGATGTGATGATAAGAGTGTTACCTTCAAATGATAAATATATACATCAACCTTTTGAGATGGAAAAAATTAAAGTATAAAAATTAAGTTGTTTTTATTATTTTTCTAAAATTTTCCAGATTCTTTGCCATTTCTTCTTTGAATGACTCTTCTGTATAACCATGAACCTCTATACCATGTTTCTTAGCATTTTCCATTAATTCTTCTTCTGTCTCGCCATACATTGTATGGGTACATACGGGGTCCCCAGCATCTTTACAATTAAGACTTAGTGTCATAAATTGTAAATGCTATGCATCAAATTAAAGATATCTATCAATTTCCAACGTTAGATGGAACTCATTATAATAGATTGATATAGTCTTGATATCTACAAGGATAATTTGAAAAGTATTGATAAATTACATTTTATCCTAACTACTAGAGAAATAATTTTATATTAGACATAATTCTCCTATTACAAAGTCTATCAGGCTCGCTGCAATAAGACTACCTTGCTAGGACCCAAAATTAGTCTTGACTAAAATAATAAAATAAATTTATAGAAACAAATGTGTTGAGACTTGATATAAAAAGATCGAAATATATCTTCTCAATCATTGATAATGAAATTAATGGAGATGATTGGTTGTGTGCTGCGAAACAGAACCTAATCTACGACATTGAACAGTTTATACTATTTTTTTATCACATTAAATAACCCCATCCAACCTAAATCTGAAAATTCATTAATATGTGAATGGAACATGTATTTTCCAGGATAAGGATAATTGAATTCTAAGATGCCTCTATCACCTTGGCCTAACGTCACAATGTCATTTTCAAAAGAGGGTTCTTTAGAAGTTCCACTTGGGTAGTACTTGTACATATTTCCATGCAAATGAAATGAATTGACTTGATCAAACTCTAACATATTAATCATATAGATACGATAATCTGAGTTGGTTTTAATAGGAATTGGATTTTCCTCATAATCAAATGCTTTGCCATTTACAGTATATACTTCATTTCCGTGTTCAAATTCTTGTGGCATATAGTCTTCTAATACTTCTTCAGGGGTTGGAATACGGCTTGGACCAATTCCTTCTTTTTCATAGTCAAGATCATATCCATTCATCAACATAACCATCTCAGTCATATTTTGTCTTGGTATTTTTGGATCAATAATAAAGGCTCCATACAAACCTTTGTTGATATGTTGATCAATGGGGGAAACATGACAGTGATATGGATAAACACCATATGGTTGTGCTGTAAAGACATAAGTAAAATTTTCACCAGGTTTAATATTACCTCCAGGACCGCCTACTCCATCCATAATAGATGGATGAACCGAATGTAAATGCAGTGAATGCGTATGGTTATTTTGTGGTGGATTTATTACATTTATCTTTACTAAATCGCCCTCTGTGACTCGCATAGTGGGACCAGGTATTGTACCATTAAAGGTCCAAGCATCAAAAAATGTTAAACCATTACTTGCAATCGGTATAGATTGATTTTCTTCAATGATCAAAGTAAATTCCCTGACTGTTTGATTGATTCTGGAATCAGCTATTGTACTACTATTTGAGTCGACATGACCACAATTAAAAAAAGTCAAATATTCTATGGAATTTGGTTTCTTGGCAGTATCAGGACTACAATTCTTAATTTTGTCATATTCCTCAGTAGAAACTAAATTCTTATTGGTACTATTTTGTGCGACAGTAGAACCCTCGTTAACCATATTATTTTGCGAACCAGAAATAGAAAGGGAATGAGGAAGGGAATTGAAAGTAGAACTTATCTGTGGATTCTCATCGATAGGATTCTGCAAAGTTGTCAAATTATTAGTTGCCATTATAGGATGGAATGAGAAAGATAAAAAATATACAACAATAAAAGCTACTAAGAATGAGATAAGGTGTATTGTTAAAAAATATCTTTCTAGCATAAAAAAGACCTGTGGTTTACTTATACGGCAACTTTGCACTTATATCTTTTAATGCTGAAATTGCTGAATCAACAGTCATGGTTGGGCCAGCTGTCCATACCAAGAGTGTTTGTTCTGAACCAGTATCCCTGGCTAAACCGCGAAGGTCTTTAAAAGAATATGTACTGTCGATTGAAAAGCCATTATTTTTAAAATCCTGGATATATTCATCAATATCTTTAGTTGGAACCATAAAGACTCCAACGGTTTCTATGTTGTTATCGGAAGCAGCAGTAGTAGCATTAGTAGTAGGAGATGGAGTATTAGTGGTCTGTGTTTCGTCATTTGATGTAATAATAGAAGTGCTTGATCCAATAGCTGTGTTATTTGTACTTGAATTTATGATATCAGGTTGGTCTACTACTTTAATATCGCCTTTCATTACAAATCCTTTTTGTACTGCTTCTTGGTCAATATCTGGGCTAATATATCCAAAATCCCCTACCGTATTAAAAACCATAGGGTTCGATGCAGTAAACTCTGGTAACGTTCCACTATCAAATAAACTTTTGTCATTATTCAGTATAATTTCATGTTCGTGGCTTACATCACCGCTAAACCAAATAACTTGGGTTCCCTTATTTACTATTGCCGTTTGGGGTAAAAAAGATTGTTCAATGAATCTGTTTTCTTTGGCTTCTCCATTGCCATGATGGGCTTCATCAGGTACTAATATTATTAAATTTTTTACATTGTTTCCTAATACCGCAGTGCCTGTATCGTAAATGGATTTAGCATTGATATTAGGTTGAGTTTGTGTAGTATTTAGTGTTGTAGCAAATGCGAGAATGTCATCACTGGAGTTATAATTTAAGCTAGCCAATGTCACTGTCACTGTCAAAAAAAATACAAAAATTCCAAACAAGGCGATTCTTTTATTTCCGTTATCTAAGGTCATAATTTTTTTTTTATACATCTGTTTAGTTAAAACATCAGTAAAATCGTAAATATTCAACAAAGAAGCTTCTTTCATCATACCTTTATACTTCTAAAGTAAGTTTCTATAAATTAT
>DATEOO010000365.1:0-2109 GCA_035274085.1 Candidatus Nitrosocosmicus sp. | reverse complement strand
ATCAAAAGGACAGAAAAGAATATTGATAATGGAGACATCTAGTATTTTGAAAGTTTTAATTAACTTTTGACTTTCTTCAGCATTTAGGAATTTACTTAAAATACATCTAGTCAAAAGAAATGAAATTTTATACTTAGGAGGGAGCTAAACTAATAATCTCTATTTATATTATATCTGACTAATAGAATTTATATTCAAGAATTAATATACTCGTGAAGCCTGCAGGCCCGTTTTAGTTGTCATTTGTCGGGAAATACTAGACACAAATAGATTCTTGCCACTCTAAAATCCATTTATTTAGATATTATACCTCAAACAATAATTGGCATACTATTAATGAATATTCTTAAATCTTATACTGAAAAATAAGTTATAGATAATATTTGTTCACTGAAAAAGAGAAAGAGTATATTAAATCTCAAAGACTTGCAAGAATAGCCACTGTCTTTTCAGTTTCCCCATCAGATATTGCAAGTAATCAACCAGACGTTGTTCCTGTAGGATTTGATTTTGACGGCGAGTATTTTTATGTTGGTGGGATAAATATTTTAAAATCTACTAAATATAAAAATATACTAAAAAATAACAAAGTCGCTTTAGTAATTGATGATTTAAGAACTATAAACCCTTGGGATCCACGAGGTATGAGAATTTATGGAATAGCGGACACAGTAGATCGGAAAGAAGGTTACATGTCTAACACAGATCATCCACAAGCTCGATATATCAGGATAAAACCAACAAAGAAATGGAGTTTGGGAATCGACGAACCCGTATTTGTAGAAGGCAAATTTAACGTAAATAAATCATCCAGTAGAAGTAGTTAAGAAAAAATAGTATCCTATAACACAAGTCTTGTTGGACCGTCTATTAATAGAAATTCTAGTGTTTCTCCCTAGGGTGCAACAGATTTACAATATGTACTCTTTTAGATATTAGTATTTGCAAAGGACATTATTTTAAATTGATTTTGAAAAAATAAAAAATAAAAAACTTGAAGAGTTGATTTAACTTTTTCTTCTACTTTTTAGACTGATAATCTTTTTGAGCAGACAATAAGGTATCGCTACTATCTCTTTCGATTCTCTCATAGGTAGCTACATTTCTTTTTCCTATTTCTGCGAGATATTTAGATTGTTTCTTTGTGTTATCAAGTACATTTTTGAATACGTCAATATTAGAAAATGCCATATCATTAAAAATTCTACTCATTGCTATTGTATTTTCTGCATAATTACTTACTAGTTTTGAGTACATTTCTGGTATACTTCTAAAGTAATCTTGGCTGTTCAAGAATTGGGAATGTACATCGTACATATATTGGGTAGATATTGATTGAAATGAATCAATTGTTTGTCTCTGATAGTCAAGATAGCTTTCTGCAATATCTTTAGTAGCTTGAAGTGTTTGTTCTTGAACTTGATTAACAGATTCAGTATAACGTGGAATTTGATTTCTTGCTTCTCTGATATTTTCATCTATATTTTTCTTTGACTCATCGAAAGCTTGTTCAAGTGATTCGGTGTTTTCTTCTACGATTTTATTATATAGTCTTTGATTATTTCGGTAAATATCTTGTTGGTACTCAATATTTTTGTTAACTCTAGATGAAGTCTGTTCACTAATTTCTTTTTTATCGTTTTTTGACATTACAGCAATTTTTATTTAATATACTATATAAGCACAGGTATCAATTGGTTTTTAACACCATACGATTTAGGCTTACAAAGATATCTATTACTAATCCCACCGTTTTTGTTGACCATAGAGATTAAAATAACTAAAGAAAAAGGTCATCTACTCCATACAGCTGGATTATTTATGATTATACCTGAGGGAGTTATCTGAACTTTACCACTTTGGTGCTCTTTAAAAATTTCTTCTGTTGATTTTAGAATCTTTGCTTGACTAGGATCTGTCCAATTTACAAAATTTAAATGAATCAAAGGACTATAATCACTATCTCCTGGTAGCGCTGTTCCAACTGGAAGCTGAAAACCAAATGGCCCTTCTCCCTTGATCCCATTAAGAAAGTCATATCCTTGTTGAAGGAATTGATTTGGTACTGATGCTAATAATGGAGCAAAGTTTATTTTATGTCCCTGACTC
>DATEOO010000364.1:0-3017 GCA_035274085.1 Candidatus Nitrosocosmicus sp. | reverse complement strand
AATCACACACTGCAAGATGGTTATCAAGTCTACGTCTTAAAACATGAGCTTGGGGAAAATTGGTCATTATATCATAAAATAATATTAGAATTAATGTTTAATGAAATATTTAGTATGGCTGTAGATGTGAAGATAAGTAGCACAACGATTAGATTCAAGTTTAGAAGTTAAACTAATGAAAACTCGATTCTTGATACCAATTTGTACAGCTCATAATCATATCTTTAATTTTCAATTTTAGATTGTATATTTATCGTTCTATCCTTATACTATCTTCTAAGAAACTTTGAGAAAATAGGTGGATATATAAGGCCATGATATCTTCCAAGAATCACATCTAAAGATTTGAAAAATGGAATTAACTTACCATATCTATAAAAGACATTTTACGACTTTACTTAAATAAGTAATTATAGATCTTTGAATTTCCTTCCAATCTTCTTTAGTTTTCACTTATTCTCTTTTACTAAATTCCGTTATCAAATAAAAAAATAGTAACCTATAACTTTTTTATGTGATATAATTAAACGAGCGACTAGTCTTTTGCAAATACCACAACGATTACAACGACGACTGCTCTGGTAATCTCATACTTACTTATGATCGATACCACTTCAATATATTCAATTAATTTTGTACTTGCCAACTAATTAATCAGGGCATCGGCCAATCATTAGATTTAGCCTAATTAGGAATTCGTGTATCAGTTTACTGAAAATCTGTTTAATGCAATAATCTTTTGCGTGTAACCAAGAGAATGAAAGAAGTACTGTAGAGGGTGATTAAGACCCGTTGCCAAAGAAATCTTAATTTTTTATTTTTTTATTTGTTTAAAAAAGCACTCGAGGATACAATATACAAATACCTCATTTCGGCTCATTTCTAACGACATAAAGATTGTTATGATATTTCTATGAAAATCCTCTTGAATTAAGCTGTCCAGCAAACAAACATTGGCTTACCTCAAAGATGTTCCACTATGTCTATAATTATTGTCATTCATGTGTATATGATATATGATATATAGTATCATCAAATTAAAGAAAGTTGATGGCAAAAAATGCTCAAGTAGGCTAACTAAAGTTCGTTCAAGATTGTTGAACAAATTAATATATTTGCCCCGGTTTCCAGCATCATGTTAAACTTAGAAACCGCGTTTTCCTTTCATTTTGTTTGCATTCAACCCTCCTGCTTATTCCTACCTTGTTGTGAAGCATTTGTATATGATGGTCTAGGTAAAATACTTTAAGAAATTTGAATTACAAGTGGATTGCATTAAGTAATACAACTATAGGCACCCTTATGGCATCTCTTGACAGAAATATAGTCATAATAGCTCTTCCTTCAATTTCTAACGAATTACACACTTCTCTAATTACACTTGTGTGGATAGCAATAGGTTACTGGGTAGTAACGGCTTCAATGTTATTGACGTTTGGAAGACTTGCTGATATGTTTGGTCGAGTCAAACTGTATAATCTCGGATTTGCATTATTTACGATTGGATCTGGACTGTGTTGTATATCTCAAACTGGAGAACAATTGATTGTTTTTCGAATTATTCAGGCTCTCGGAGCGGCTTTCATTTTTTCAAACAGCTCCGCCATCTTGTCAGATTCATTTTCAGAATCTGAGAGAGGAAAGGCATTGGGAATAAATCAGATATCTATTGTAGTAGGGTCAGTCATGGGTTTAGTGATCGGTGGCGCCTTGACCTCATATTTTGGATGGAGATCAATATTCTGGATAAATATCCCAATAGGAATATTTGCTACATTATGGGCATTCTCAAAACTAAAAGAATTAGGGACAATAAAAAAGGAAAAAATTGATTGGTTGGGAAACTTGTTATTTGCTGGAGGTTTAATATTACTTTTACTTGGAATAACATTCGGGTCTTTCAACCTTTTAAATATATATGAAATAATCATGTTTATACTAGCCGGAATCTCTTTGTTAGTACTATTTTACAAGAATGAAAAAAAGGTTAGTTTCCCAATGATGGATCTTAGCTTGTTCAAACTTAGGCTCTTCACAAGTAGTAATATTGCTATTTTTTTTAACTCCCTTGCGCGTGGAGCCTTCACCTTTGTAATGGTGTTTTACCTTCAAGGTCCTACTATGCTCTTAAACCCATTGGACTCTGGAATATATCTAATTCCAGTCTCCTTGGCGTTGGCCATAGTTGCTCCCTTAACTGGTTGGTTTTTTGATAAATACAGATCTCAGATTATCCCTCAGACTGGATTGATAGTATCTGCGATAGGTTTTATTCTACTTACTACCTTGGGTTCAAAAATTTCTTACACAGAAGCAATACTGCCGCTAGCCCTCATAGGGGCAGGGATGGGAATATTTACATCGCCAAACAGAGCCACAATAATGAACGCAGTTCCGCCTAATAGAAGAGGCGTAGCGGCAGGTATCAGTACAACTTTGGTTATGACGGGAAGTGCATTTAGCATCGGATTGGTTTTTTTGATATTTTCTACATTGTTACCATCCGAAGAGGTAAATGCAATATTCTCAGGTTCGACAGTTCAAACAAATCAAGGTGCAATTCAATTCAATGATTCCAACCTCGAGCGCTTTATTTTATCTATTCATACAATATTCTTTATTTCTGCTATATTGATGATATCTTCAGTATTGATTCAGCGCAAAATGAAGTGAGCGTATATGCGGTAGAACATCTTAACGTTGTGTGTCGAGTTTCAAACGGGTGTGGCCCATCCAACGGGTCATCTTTTCATAATTGCAGCCCTAGGATTTATAAATCTGTAAATTCAACTATACTATTTATATTAGACGACTTGCATAAATACTATTAGTGATAAAAAAATATCATCTCTAACAAATAAGAATTCTCCAGTCTATTTGTTAAATCCTTTTTGCTTTTCTGATGCACAGGTTATTAGCCACTTGTTACCATTAGAGGAGGGGTTTTCTAAATAATACCTATTGACTATAACAATGAAAATATAATCATAAATGCAGTTGAAAAGGTTAACAAAGAT
>DATEOO010000363.1:0-6626 GCA_035274085.1 Candidatus Nitrosocosmicus sp. | reverse complement strand
TTCAAAAGTTGTAAAAGCTTTTAATATAGTAGGTAATCCGCATATGATTCATCCAAACTTTCCGGGAGGTCCCCCAACTATGTTTATTTGTAGTAATTTCAAAGATGCCAAGGACATAATCATTCAAGAATTATTAACCCCATTTGGTTGGGATACGATAGACCTTGGGGGAATTGAGCAATCTAGGTTATTAGAGCCGCTAGCGATGATATGGATAACATATTACATACAAACTGGTTCAGGAAATCATGCATTCAAGCTGCTAAAAAAATAATAAAATACTGTTTTGCGTTACTTATTTCTGGAACTTTGTCTACTTTTCGTTTGTGATCAGATGATCTCTTTATTGAAAAATCTTCTAATGACATACATCACAAGTGTTCCAATCGTTTTTGTGTAATAAATCGATAATGCTCAAAATAAAATTCAACCATTGCTTATCTATAAACAAAATAACAAACTATTACTTTTTAATTTGAGAATGAACATCTTTCTTCTGATCTACATTCAAAGAAATTATGTTTACGTTTACCTTAAATCTAGTAAAGGTGTGGATGTTCAAATGACCATCTACTTTATCCAAACAAAATCTTCAATTAGTCGTGGAACCGACTGAAATTTTTTATGAAACTTTTAATTTCTGATAATATGTAAATAACTTTATACCTGCTCTTGGATTCTACGTGCCGTTTCTCGATGATAACTACATATGGAAAACATCCAACCTATATTCTCAACGAAGTATTAATCTACCTTACTTTCCTAATAGCCTGTTGATATTATCTATCAATTTATTGACATTCTCTATGTGAGTTCCCTCCCAGTAAACTTTTAAACATTTGGAACATTGATAAAACTTGGCTATATTTTTGTATACTCTCTCTGGAATGGGGTTAGATAGCATTGTCTTGTTTAGCTTTCTTAATATACCGTTACAGACTGTACATCGGGTATCTAAATTGGGAACGTGATTGATATGTTTGATATTGCAGCTCTCTAGTATGAAAACCAAATTTTTAATTTCATCGTCGTCAGAAAGTAACAGCCCGTTCTTGCTCGATTTTGAGATCCTTGAAAAGAGTCCTTTGTCTCTAGTTATCAACAACCTATGCTCATGAGTACTTTTATTGATAAGAAAATCATCACTAGCATCTAGCCAGAATTCTGCGTCAAAACCCATTATTCTTAATTTCTTTGCAATATTTCCTCCCATACCATCAACGATAAATTCTGGTTGTTTCACAATAATAATCGGTAGGGATCTATCGCTTTTAGTTTTTTTTGATGACCAAGATGATTATGTAAATTCTAATCGCTTTAAAAGATAGAGGGATCACTCGATATTCTTTAACTAATTGTGATGATATATCCAGATACCTCATAAAAAAATTAAACTTGGATAATTGGCAAATTTCGGTATAAGAGAGGTGAATGTGGAGGGTTAACTTTTAAAAATATTTTATATATATGGAATTATCAAAGTAGTTTTGATGGTAAGGTATGTAAAAAAAGAAGGAAAAGGGCCTATGGAAGTTAAGGTTGGCAATGATAGTAAATGGATTTGCATGTGTGGATTAAGTCAAAACCAGCCGTTTTGTGATGGTTCTCATAAAAAAACACTAAATGAGGAGGATGGAAAAGTCTACAAGTACAACACTGATGGTACCAGAACTGAGATAGAAATTTGAGTAAGCAATTTTCTTTCTGCTAAAGTTTATTTTTTTTGATTGAAGCAGTTCTTTACTGAACCACATTTTCTAGATCTTTTAGTTGCAATTTTCGTCTAAAAGGGAACTTATAAGTGCTTCTAATTGTTTAGCATGGCCTTACCAATAGTCAAAATATTTGATATTGGAAATATTACCCGGTACAAATCCATGATTATTTTAGGTGGATGGTAATATAGTTATGTATACACTATGCTATACAATGGAATCTGATTATAAGTTTAGATACGTGAATGAATACATTACAAATTTACTAGATGGAAATATCACACTTCAATATGAAGACGTAGAATTGAAAAGTGAAAAAAAACCAGTCGAGTATGTCGACAAAATCGAAAAATGGTTAGAGTTTAGAAATAGAGTCAGAGATGAAGATCCGGATGAGTTTACCAAACTTACAGGAGAATTATTTACTCATCTATTGGCAATACGGTTGGGGGGTGTGATAGTAGATCATACCTGTGAATATTGTGAAATGGCTGGCAACGAAGAAATTCCAAATTCTGAATCACTGTCTCCGTCTAGTACTCTCCAGGAATCAAATAGTGGCAGTTTCTAAATTATGTCTTGAATTATTTTAGCATGAAACAATTAT
Organism: Candidatus Nitrosocosmicus sp.; assembly: GCA_035274085.1. Lineage (GTDB taxonomy): Archaea > Thermoproteota > Nitrososphaeria > Nitrososphaerales > Nitrososphaeraceae > Nitrosocosmicus. The sequence continues at coordinate 4,304 of DATEOO010000363.1, read as the reverse complement.
GCTAAATCACCACTATATCCTAATTGTTTAATATTCTTCTTGTGGTGCTTATAAGTCAAAGAAAATTCACTAGATCTGTTAACTCATCAGGTCCCCTTAAAATATAAAAGAAATTAATTTGATAATTTAATTAAGGTCCTTACAAGATTTTCCGATGAATCTATTGTACAACCGGCTGTGAAAGGCATAGAAAAAGGAGAGAATCTTACTGTTGTTTACCTGCAGGTTGTGCCTTAAAACCTTTTGGCCAAATCTATGATGAAATTTTATTTACAATTAAGTTTCTAGACTGGCCATGTGTGTGCTCAACGAGTTGCAGTGTTTAGGCGGTTTCTGCAGTGGACATCTAAAAAGAATAAATTGTATTGGTGGCTTCTACGGAAAAACAAGTCTACACTCCGGCGCATGTAATTAGGTGCTATTTGAATTCAGTACCAGTACAAAATATATTTGAGTGGTAGAAAAATGCTAAATTTATCAGAAATAGTCCCTTTTGCATTTTCGAGGCATCATTTTTTGTTAAATTGGATATTTTCGTTGATTCTTCCGGCTCCTAGGCATATTCCTGTAATTAAAAAATAACCTATATTATGATGTAAAATCGATTGAGAACCTTTCCGTATTTCTACACTAAGGTTTTCCACATTAAGAATATATCATTAACTTTTTTCTAAATGCTTTTGCAATTAAGTAATATCAGGATATTTAAGTTAACATTATCTGTTACAAGTATTGTTTTTAATTTAACATACCATATCCTATCAGGTTGAGATACTGCCAAAACGCTCATCGCAAGCGAATTGATTTTGTGAACAATTGATTCTGCATATATCTATTAGCTGTTCTATCTCAATATTAATGATTCCTAGTAACGATTGATATTATTAAGAAAAGGAAAGGTTTGAGTAAATCCCTAATGCTAATAATAAATTGATTACAATTTCAATACTGGCTTTTATCTTAACTTTACAACTAAATTTAACTATGATACGTCCAAAAACCATTGGATAACTTGACTTTTTAGTATTAATTATCTTTTGATAAAATTATAATCACGAAAAGCAAAGCAATCATACAATGTTATTATGTATACTTGAGGTTTACCAATATTTTTGTTGACTGTATCTTTATATTCTTTTTCATTGAGTGTATAACTAAGTATACCCTATTTTGTACAAGTTATTTGTATTTTACTAATATTTAATATCAATACTAAAGAAACGTAATAAGCTTGAATTCTATATTTTGATTGTCAGTTTCAAATAGTTTTTGATAACCGGGAAGGTAAGCATCGTAATGTATATAGTGAATTATTGATACTATAGATTGTTGAATGTCTATTATTGGCAAAAGTAAGGTGGCGCTCGTCACGGGTAGTTCTACTGGTATTGGATATGAGACTTGTTTAGCATTAGCCCGAAACGGTTTCACGACTTGTGCTACAATGAGAGACAGCAAGAAATCGGGTGATTTGGAGAGAATTGCAAAGAAAGAAAACCTACAAATCAAAATATTTGAAATGGATGTAGACAAAGGCAATTCTGTTCGTAATACTATTAAAAAGATAACTATGGGGTTCGGTAAGATAGATGTACTTGTAAATAATGCTGGATATGGTCTTTTTGGGGCATTTGAGGACTTTTTAATAGATGAAATAAAGAATCAATTTGAAACTAATGTTTTTGGAGTCATGAGAGTAATTCACGAAATACTTCCTACTATGAGGCAACAAAAAAGTGGGATTATTATTAATATTAGTTCTATTTCTGGGCTGGCTGGTGTGCCTACACAATCAGCATACAGTGCTTCAAAATTTGCGATAGAGGGATTGACCGAAGCACTCTCTTTTGAATTAGAGCCATTTGGAATAAAATTAATTTTAATTGAGCCTGGTGTAATAAATACAGAGTTCGTCAAAGATTTAGTCGTACCTGCTAATAAATATACAGTAGAAAAGAATAACAAACCACTAAATCCGTTCCATCTTAGCGAAAAGAAAAAATCGTCTTCCCCTTACAGCGACACGGTGGACAAGTTCTTGTTCTTTTATTATAATGCTATGAGCCATGCTCCTCATCCACAAATTGTAGCTGACAAAATAATTGATGCAATAGATAATTTATATAACAAGGGGAATGAAGCAGTCCTATTTAGGATTATAGTTGGAGAGGATTCCAAACAATATTCAAAACTCAAAAAGAAGTTATCTGATATAGAGTTTCACGAATTATTAAAAAAGAACTTATTAAAATGACTTGGCGTCATATGGTCTCAGAACTAGATAAAGCATAATAATTTATTCATTGAATACTTGATTTCTAGCATATTGAAATCTTTACTCAAATATTCTAACTTGGTATCAATATAAACGCACATGAGTGGACAACAGTTGCTAAGGAAAATAAATGAATACCATCAAATAACTATCATTTATACAGAATCATTGATGAGAATACCATCATGATAATAATCGATACCGTTTTACTTGACATCTTATAATATCTCTTTGGCTATTTTGTTTTGTCGTCATTTGTGGTTCTTTTCAAGGCTAGTAACGAACAAATCAATAAGTATTATTAGTCGTCTAGATATTAAACAAGCATATGCTTTCTCACGGTACGAACCCCGTCCCAATATAACTATACTCTTTTGGAGCTCCATAAATTTATGATTTATAAATATCAAATTGCAATCAAGATATATGGTTATGCCACTGGCAAATGACGATGATAATAGTAATAGCAGGAATAGTTTAGTGATTAAGCCAAATGAGTTAAAGAGAAAGATGGATAAGGGCGACGATATATTTATCTTAGATGTCAGAAGTAGACTGGAACATGATCTGTGGACTATATCATATGACAATTATCCGGACTCAGTCGTAATTCCGGTAGATACACTAGCTTCTGTTGAATCTTTAAAACAGATTCCAAAAAATAAAGAAATTATAACATTTTGTGCCCATGGCCAAAGGTCATATATGGCAGCGAGAGCCCTATCTTCTTTAGGATATAATGTTAAAACTGTTGAAGGCGGAATGGCTGGATGGAGTAGATTGTATGATGTTGCTGCAGTAAATTTGAATTCAAACATAACAGTGAAAATTTGGCAAATAAGACGCATATCAAAGGGATGCATGAGCTATGTTATTGCATCCACCAAAGATAAGAAAGCAACAATTATTGATCCAACATGTGATATTGAAATTGTTATTAATACACTACTTCGAGAATATGGGCTTACAGTTGTCAGAGTACTTGATACTCATATGCATGCAGATCACCTTTCAGGTTCAATCAGAGTTGCTAGGAGATATGGATCAGAGGCAGCAATTAGTGAGCTTGAAAACTACGATACCAACCATTTATCATCCGAGCGTGATCCAAAATATAGATTAGTTTCAGCTGGTCAAAAATTTGATTTAGGAGACGGATTCAATTTAGAAGCGATTCACACCCCAGGACATACAGATGGCAGTATGAGCTTTCTACTGAAAATAAATAATGCTACTATTACTAATAAGTACATTAACGAAAAAAATAATCGCAATGATGATATCACTCGAAATAATGACAATTATGAGAATAAGGATTATTATCTTTTTACAGGTGATACCATATTTGTAAATGGGGTAGGCAGACCAGATCTTCATAAACAATCACAGGAGTACACCAATAAACTTTTTCATACTTATTATAATGTCATATTTAACTATCCTAATAAGACAACCATACTTCCAGCTCATTACAGCTCTAGTTTTGAACATGAGAAACCTATTTTTGATTCCCTGGGATCGATTAGACAAAAACTGGCATCCATACTTGATTCTAAAAATAAATTCATAGACTTTGTAACTTCAAATATCCCACCTCATCCTATGAATTACGAAAAAATAGTCTATCTGAATAAGAACTTAGTCTCATGCGATATGGTAAATCAAGCAGATCTAGAGTCTGGTCCAAATTCTTGCGGTATCAGAGCATAGGCATCTAATCTTATATTGAAAGTTTTTTTTATAGACTGCACTCAGCCGATAGAATCAGAAGACTTATTTGACACCGATCAAATGCTCTTTATAATTTTCTGTCTCAATTTCGCTTCCTACTATTTAAAACTAGTAGTAACGCCCCATATCCTCATTATAGCTTCAACTCATTTATTTTTTTCAAGTAAATTAAATTGATTAAGGTGTTATCTTTTTGAGCAATAATCAATATCTGTTATCAATAGGAAAGAATGCATCAATATTGATAATGATTCGTATAGTGGAAAGTCAAAATTAATCTAGCTAAATTATGAATTTA
>DATEOO010000362.1:0-6061 GCA_035274085.1 Candidatus Nitrosocosmicus sp. | reverse complement strand
TCTACAGCAGATCAGTTCCATAATCTTTTTTTTAGTTTTAGTTTTAGTTTTATTTTTAATTTTTTATTAGTTACTGGATAAGTTAAACTGGTTATCTAATGTTGTAGTTAATTATTTATATATATAGATTAAAAACAAACCGATAGATAGTTATTGTTTAATATTTAATATTTAATATTTAATATTTCCAATTCATTCAATCTTTCTTTAGAATATAAGAAATGCATATTAAAATAAGTAAAGCTGGTATAATTATAGTAATCCTTCAGAATCCTGATCTAGGTCATTAGATTGTTTCAGTTTATCAGAAAAACTTATCGTTTTACCATGATCGGATATGGAAATTTGTGTATCCACTCGAATGCTCAAACCTAATGATCTATATACGGCAAGCAGATCCCCAGCCGATATTTTCGAAATCTCTCCAAATCGAATCAATTCATTTAATCTCCTTATAATAATTTTAGTTTGCAAAGGAAATTGCTGTTCAGCAAGTTTTAAAACCTCGTCGCCTCTATCGTACAGAGAGCGTAACAAGAAATTCCTTTCAGAATCGACTTCTTCTGGTTTATCCTTATTTGTTTTATTTTGGAGTTCCAAATTGATCTTTTCTTTTTCTTTAGAGGCTAATTGTTCTTGTAGCTTTTTCATCTTTCTTGCCTTAATTAATTCAAGATCTGGATCATCCATGCCTGATTTTTTGTCGGCGTCCAATTTAACCTTTGATAACTCCTAGTGGGACCAATCTAACAACTTTTGTGGCAATTCCCACCTTATGTGAAACATCAGCAACCATATCGACGTCCTTATATGCATCTGGAGATTCCTCGATCAATCCATTTTTAGTTAAAGATTTAACATATATGCCCCGTGATTCTAACTTTTTCTTTACATCATCTAATGTATGTGTTCTTTTTGCTTCTGATCTAGACATGGTCCTTCCTGCCCCATGAGCAGTTGATCCAAAGCTAAGATCCATTGATTTAGGTGAACCCAAAAGAACCCAACTTGCAGTCCCCATGGAGCCTGGAATAATTACAGGTTGTCCTACAGATCGATATTTATCGGGTAGTTGTTCCATTCCTGAAGGGAAAGCACGTGTTGCGCCTTTCCTATGTACTACCAAATCGCGAGAGCCTTCCCCATCAACTCTATGACGCTCTACCTTTGCAATATTATGAGATACATCGTATACTAATTCCATGCCGAGATCTTGTTCGCTTAGTTGAAGTACTCGTTGAAATGTCTTCCTTGTCCAGTGAGTAAGCATTTGTCTATTCGCCCAAGCAAAATTTAGTGCAGAAAACATGGATTTTCTATAACTCTCTCCTTCCATTGATGTATTAGGAACACATGCCAATTCTCTGTCTACAACATTTAGACTATATTTTTTCATGGCTTGTTCTGACAATCGTAGGTAATCACTACAAACTTGATGTCCAAACCCCCGAGAACCACAATGTATTAGAATTTGTATTTCCCCTTCCTTTCTAATTCCCATTGCATTAGCCGCTTCTTTATCATATATCTTGTCTACTTTTTGGATCTCAAGAAAATGATTTCCAGAACCCAAACTCCCTAGTTGCATCGAACCGCGTTTTCTGGCGTTAGTTGAAATATTTATAGGATCTGCCCCTTTCATTTTTCCATTCTCCTCACAAGATTCAAGGTCGGTATCTATTCCATAACCATTCTCTATAGACCATTTTGCACCATCAATGAGAAGATCGTCCAGCTCCGAGTTGGTCAACTTTATAGCCCCCTCACTTCCAACACCTGTGGGAATAGAGGAAAATAAAGAATCAACTAGAATTTTGAGTTTAGAATGAACATCAGATTCTACAAGATTAGTTCTAATTAGTCTGACTCCACAATTAATATCATAACCAACTCCACCAGGACTAATGATACCCTCTTCTAAATCTGATGCAGCCACACCACCCACAGGAAATCCATATCCTTCATGACCATCAGGAAGTACAACTACGTGCTTTTTTACCCCAGGCAGAGTTGTAACATTAACCGCCTGATCGAGTGTTCGATCAAGGGCCATTTTAGATATTAATAGATCATTGGCAAATATTGTTACAGGAACATTCATCCCACTTGAATCTTCTTTAGATATCTGAAATTGATAGTCAGAAATTTTATTAACCATATGCTTCCCATTTTTTGTTACTAATGAACCAGACATTATTCCCTTTATGATAAATATTTTAATTTTGTCAAATATTAATCATCCTAATCATCCCAAATAATAAATTAGATAATCAATATCTGACTTTAGACTAATGCCTATTTTACCTATAGATAGCGGAAGATATGGAACGAAAGAAATGAAAGACATTTTTGAAGAAGATAGAAAACTAAATTATGAATTAATTTTTGAATCTGCCGTTGCAAGTGCACAGGCGGAATTGCAGATAATTCCAAAGGAAGCTTCTAAAAATGTAGAAGAGGTTGTTTCATCCAATAAAATAACAGTACAAAGGGTCAAAGAGCTAGAAAGTATAAGCGATCATGATACAGCTGCGATAGTAGAAGCAATAAGCGAGTTATGTTTAGAAAGTTCAAAACCTTGGATTCATTATGGCTTGACAAGTAACGATGTTGTAGATAGTAGTACCTCAATGCAGATGCGAGACGTATTTAAGATAGTGGAATCAAAATTGCACCAGCTTATCAAAGAATTACTAAAAAAATCGATAGAATTTCAAGATTTGCCTGCGGTAGGAAGGACTCATGGACAACATGCAAGTATTACTTCTTTCGGACTTAAATTTGCCATTTGGTCAAATGAATTACTTGACCATCTAATAAGGATTGATGAGGGGAAAAAAAGATTTCTACTTTGCAAGACCCTAGGAGTAGTGGGAACAGGATCTTTGATGCGAGAAAATGCATTAGAGGTTCAAAAAATAGTTGCAAAGAAACTAGATCTGTTCCCAGCCGAAGCTGCAACGCAAGTGATTCCAAGGGAGAGATATTCAGAAATGTTATTCACAATTACACTAATAGCATTAACATTAGACAAAATAGCCATCGAAATTAGAAACTTGCAGCGTACAGAGATCGGAGAAGTTCAAGAACCATTTAAGAAAGGACAAATGGGGAGCAGCGCAGTACCAGTAAAAAAAAATCCAATAAAGAGCGAAAGGATCTCATCATTGGCCAGAATCGTTAAATCAAATCTCAACGTTTCTTTAGAAAATATAGCATTATGGCATGAAAGAGATTTATCAAATTCCGCTAATGAACGTTTTATTATTCCAATGTCAGCTATCCTGTTGGATGATATGGTAAGCACGATGATAAAGATCATAGAAGGTTTGAAAATAAACAAAGAAAAAATAGCAAATAACATAGAATTAACCAAGGGTCAAATATTTGCAGAATTTGTCCTACAAGTTTTGATATTAAAGGGTATTCCCAGATTCAAAGCATATAGAGATATTCAATCCGTAGCTTTCAATGCAGCTGAAAAACAAGAACATTTTTTTGATGCTTTAATAAAAGAAGAAGAAATTGTCAACAATGTAAGCAAAGAGGAACTTAAAGTAATATTTAATCCCAAAAGTCAGCTTTCTGCATCGAAGAACATTATAAGAAATATAGTAAATAAAGCAAAACAAATGAATATTTCCTAATGGTGCATTCAATTTTTTCATAGTATTCCTACCAATTTCAAATGTAGAATACTAGTTTAAAACTTCAAAGCATTTTTCTAATTTTTTATGGTATCTGTCTTATATACATGTTAACATAATAATTTTTAGTATCAATATATGGTAATGCAAAAATAACATTCATAAGATAGAAAGAGGGATAATTCAAGTTAAATATCAATAAATGGAAAATTAAACAGAACCCAATTTCCATTTGGGGTGGAAAATTGATTTGGATGTAGGTGAGTCGATCAAGAAATGGACTTTTAATCTGTCCTATTATGATTATGCGAGTACCTTTTTCATTTCATTATCATTTGCTTCGATGATCGCAACAGGTATTTTCGCCATCCCGTTAGTATCAGATCTTTTTTCAGGTAAGGAGCTTGATTGGAATAGAGACTGGACAAATGTACTATTCACTACAACTAGTGCGCTGGGTTTTATATGGGGTCTTATGGCCCATTCACAGTTTGATACTACTACAAAAATGATAAGGAATACATGGCATTTATGTCGTAAGCTAGACCCATTCATAGGAGAATATGACTATAAAACATTCAATCCGGAAACAAATAATTTAGAAGACGGATATGCCTATCATAGTTTAGTAGATTTTTGGGATAGAGAAAATGAGGTACCCAGCTGGCTTGATAAGGGAAAATATTGGAAGATATTATTGGAGTTGCGGAAAATAAACAAGAACGCTAGGTTGGAAGTGACAAAGGATGCAAATCTCCCTTTTAAAAAAGGAAAGGGTAATGTAGCAGTCGTATTGAAAAAATTCGATCAGGCAGACTCTGCCGGCAAAAAAAATGAATCAACTGATAGTAAAAATGCAATATATAGGGTTATTGTTCCGCAATGGCTAGTAATTAACACAGAATATAAAAGATTTAACATTTTCTCTCAATCAGAAATACACACGGTAACAAGCATACTTTCTGATGTTAATAAAAACGTACCTAAAATAATTGATGAAATAGTTTTCAAAGAAGAACCTTTTATGAAGCATTCTGCAAATATTCTTACATCTCTCTTTACTTACCTAAACAAGAGTCTCCCCATTAGGATAGTTTACAGTAGAATTATAGAAATACTTCCAGGTGTTAAAGAGCGTCAAATACAATACACTAATGAAAATCTTTCAAGTGTATCTCTAGATTATCTAATCGATTCTATTTTGTTAAAAGCCAGAACCACAGGCATCAATGAGGAATCATTGACTAAATTACACACATTGGCCCAATATCTAAAAAAAGAATATGATAAGCTAGGTTTAGGAGAAGGATCGAGTGAATATCATAATCTACATCATTCTCTAGAAGTCGCCTATATGAGTCTAAATATGTTACCAAAGGAAATTCATGGTTACACTATTACCAAAACAGACTATGAAATAATGCTAGTTGCAGCGTTGTTACATGATTACGATCCAGTGCAAGGCACCTCGCATTATGATTTAATGTATTCAAGAGTGCCCTCTGTAGCAAACACAGTAGCAGAAATAAAAAGAAAAAGAATTCATGATGCATATTTTATGCTAAATAGCGAAGAACTAGTAAGGTTTTTTAGAAAATATGCGCCTCCTCCACTGGTAGAGGCACAGGAATTTACTACCACTCATCCAGAAATGTTAAATGGTATAGAAGCTAAGATCGAAGGTAAAATAGTTGAGGCCTTAATCTGGAGAACAGACTATCCCTTTGATGATAATGCTTATAACAATTTTAACCAGTTACTAAAAGAGATAGATGGCCAAGATTTTTCCGTAGAAAAAATTAACCTAATCGCAGAAATTCTATCATTAGCTGATCTATCAGTAACATACCTAAGTTCTGATCCGCTCTTAGCATGGAACAGAGTGGTAAAATTGTATGAAGAATTAGATTTTCCATTGGTAGGAGCTGTTTCTAGAACTGACAGATTCTTGTCATTATTCTCAGAGGGTTCACTATTCAAGGACATTATATCAAGAAGAACTTTTCCAGATGTTTTCAGACAAAAATGGGACAATGTATATCAATTTTTTCATGAGGGGAATCCATCAAATAAAATAAATAATCTAATTTTGGATGCTAAAACAAAATATGAAAAAATTAATATGGATGTTTCTGCCGGTAATTGCGATTATTTAATTAACACTGCTCTTCAAAATAAGAACGAATACCATATAGGAATTGTAAAAGATAAAGACGATATAATAAAGACACAAACAAAATTATCGGAGATCCAAATAGAGAATTTGGAGATTCTGCCAGGCAACCCGGACAACATTCTCCCTTTCATAAAAGATAAATCCGTTGATAATTTCATGATAACAATCTTTTGTGATAATTCTGAAAAAAGAGTCAATAAAGAAAGGATACTAAAAAATCTACTTCATTCTTACAAGT
>DATEOO010000361.1:0-2528 GCA_035274085.1 Candidatus Nitrosocosmicus sp. | reverse complement strand
TGCTTGTTTAATTCCATAATTGGTTTCAGCTGACTGCATGGTTTTTTGATTTATATCATATCCATAAGTGTCAAAACCATGTTCTTTAACATATTTTGCAACTGGAAGACCAAGCTGGCCAAGTCCTATAATAACTACCTTGTTGTAGTTGTTTTTATAATTATAATTATACATTGTTTTGGGTTCTTCTTTCAACTACCGTAAAAGAATACATAATGATTTCTTATGATTCTATCATTCTTTAAATCTATTACATTTTACTATAATAATTTCTACTATGCTTTAAATCCAATGATGTTACAATTTTTCGAAGTTAACTACTAGTCTAGAATCAATCAGCTGTTTTGGATGAATAAATTCACATTCGACCGTATTTTGGCTTCTTCTTTTAATACTTGCTTTAATATGAGCATATCTAATGATATCGTGATAAAAAAGTTCATAATTTATTCTTTCAAAACTATTTTTTTCAAATTTCTCAATTAGGGTACTTGTAAAAACTATGTTTATCTTTTTAGCTATGGTAATTACAGCTATTTCCCTAATGAACTTTCTAACCTCTTGTCTGATGTTCTTATTCTGACTATAAAGAAATAAGGGTATTATATCATCAAGAATTACAAAATCTATTTCTAATACTTTAATTTTTTTGAGAAGAAGGATTAATTTATCTGATTCATAAATTCTATGATATATTACCTTCTTCAAAAGATTTTTTAGTTCCTCATTGTTTGCATCTGTTAATTTCAAAAGATAATCCTTAATTACTTCAGGCCGAAAGTTTCCCGATCCGTCTAGATATAACGTCTTTTTACTTCTTATGCTATTTAATGCGCACATCAGATAACCCAGGCGTGTTTTTCCAGCACCTTTTTTGCCAACTAACTCAATCAGTGTGCCCTTTTGGATCGATCCAAGCAAAAGACCACCTAACTTTTTTACTTCTGAATCTATGAGTTTAGGTATTCCTTCATGGATAAAAATATTATTTTGTTAGACATCATTTCGCAGAGGAAGCTTTTTATTGTAGCCTAGGGTCTTTTCACAATTGATTAACAATATGGCAACATCACCTTCACAACAACCTACTAAGAGACCATTAAATGTTTTACAGCGTTCTTTGAACAGAAAAGTTGCTGTAAGGTTAAAAAGTGAAATTGAATATAGAGGCAAAATGTCAAATGTAGATTCTTACATGAATCTGATTCTAGTTGATGCAGAGGAATTTGAGGGATCTGATCTGTTGGCAAATTATGGGAAAGTCGTTATCAGAGGTAATAACGTGCTTTTCATTAAATTAGAAAAAGAATTCTAATAATTAGTACAAATTCCGAATTCATGATTAATGATAATAATGCAGCCACGAAAATACATATTTACATCTGAAAGTGTAACAGAAGGACATCCTGACAAGATATGCGATAGAATTTCTGATTCCATCCTTGATTCATTTCTAAAGAATGATCCTGATGCTAGGGTAGCAGTAGAAACCATGACGACTACAGGAGTAGTCATAGTGGCAGGAGAGGTAACATCTACCCATAGGATGGACGTTCAGGAGATTGTAAGAAATGAAATAAACGATATTGGTTATAATAAACCTGAATTTGGATTTGATGGAAATACATGCTCGGTCTTGGTTTCACTTCATGAACAAAGCCCAGATATTTCCGTTGGAGTTACATCAAATGAATTAAGAGAACAGGGAGCAGGTGATCAAGGACTCATGTTTGGGTTTGCAATAAACGAAACCCCTGAATTTATGCCTTTGCCTATAACACTTGCACACAATTTATCCCTGCGTTTGTCCCAAGTAAGGAAGAAAAAAGAATTAGATTGGGTTAGACCTGACGGCAAATCACAAGTTTCAATTCTATATGAAGACAATAAACCAAAGTCGATTGATACTATTGTGTTGTCAACTCAGCATTCTCCTGAAATCGCTCAGGAACAAATTACTGAAGAAATTACTAAGTTTGTAATCGATCCCGTCTGCTCAGATTGGGTAACTTCCGAAACTAAGGTATTTGTTAATCCTACAGGCAGATTTGTTATTGGAGGGCCTCCTGGCGATACAGGATTGACAGGAAGAAAAATCATTGCTGATACCTATGGAGGGATGGGAAGGCATGGAGGAGGAGCTTTCTCAGGCAAAGATCCAACCAAAGTGGACAGATCTGCATGTTACATGGCCCGCTATATATCCAAAAATATCGTGGCCGCCGAATTGGCGACTAAATGTGAAGTTCAAATTGCTTATGCTATTGGTGTCGCAAAACCTGTATCAATTATGGTTGATACGTTTAAAACCTCAAAGGTAGAGGAAGAACAAATAGAGAATAAAGTAAAAGAAATATTTGATACTAGCCCAGCTGGCATTATTAGAACTCTAGATCTGAAAAAACCGATTTATAAAAAAACATCTGCATATGGACATTTTGGGCGAAGAGATGTTGACTTTAGTTGGGAAAAAACAGATAAAGCTGAAGCATTGAAAAGCATTCGGGTCAGTTAAAATTCTCATAAAG
>DATEOO010000360.1:0-8453 GCA_035274085.1 Candidatus Nitrosocosmicus sp. | reverse complement strand
TTATATACAATCTTATTTTTTGAAAGTAGAATTCTTTAAATCCCAACATGATCTGCATAATTGGCCTTTGAGACCCCACAACGGCTTGGGATTATATCTAATAAAGCCCAACTTCTTGTTACACTGATTGCAATAATTACTGATTTTTTCATACTCTTTGGATTTTCTTTCATAGCATTCAATGCATATTGATTGACTAGTATTTAAATTCCACTTCCACTCAGGTTTCTTGGTTTCACCGGAGATTATCTTCTTACACATAATGCAAATTTGATAGTTTGTTTCGAAATTTATGGGGTCCATATTTTCCGTTGGAGTGCTATTCTTTGATTCCACCTTTTCGTTGGGCTGAAAATTTTCTTTGCTTATATACACTTCTTCTTCCTTGCTAGAAGGGGCTGATTTTCTCCTAAATGGAATCTTCACGTATAAGTATATCCGAAATTGTCTTATTTTAGGGTTATAATATCTTAAGTAAAAACAAAATATTTAATTTTTAGAAGTCCCCATTTAGTAGTGTTGTCGCAGTCTTACTATGACATACTTGAGATTAAGCAGCATGCAACTAGTGCCGATATCAAAAAATCATTTCGCCTTCTTGCCCTCAAGCACCATCCAGACAAGAACAAAAGTAATGAGTCTCATCAAAAGTTCCTGCAAATAGTAGAGGCATATGAAGTACTATCCGACGAAAATTCAAGAAAGAAATACGATTTGATCAATTCTTCATCAAATCATTATTCTGGTTCTACTCCAAGTTGGACACCATCAGCTGACTTGTCGAAATTTTATAGTTATGAAGTTATCAAAAATTGGTATGTTCCTACCAAATCTTCTGGAGGCATGTGGGATATTGGAGAAAAGGAAAGTCTTGGAATGTGGAAGACCACATTAGCACTCTTTGGATCACTAGCATGCGTGGCCGTCTTTATTATTGTATTATCAAATTAGAGATTGCAGCAATTAATTTTACATTATTCTAGAATTAGTCAAAAATAATTAGAATATTCTATAGCTTTTACTTATTTAAGTTTCATTTTCATATCTTTTGAGTATTCTTAATCTATCTAATTCGAACTCTGGATATTACATTTTTGTACTACTAGCAGGTTCCCAAGTATGGGAAACTCGCTCTCTATCCTTCAAGTAGCTAACCGGCAACTGTAAATAACACAATAAAAGACACAACGAACCTTTTGGATATTTTATTGAATTTTTGAAAAATTCTCTGATAGTTAGAGACACAGGAGCATCAAAATCGAATTTTCTTGTCAGTTCTTTGATCTGACCGTGACCTACTAATGCTCTCACTATCTGACTAAAAAAATCACTTTTAGTTACTGGAGGGTTAAAATATACTATGGCATCATCATCATAGATTACATTTTTGTTCTTTTCAAGCACCTTACATTGAAGGTAAAGATCTATTGCTATTATTTTTTGGGGAATTTCTATTTCTCTAGCCAATTCCGTATCCAATGAAAGTGCTCTACCCATCGTCGTATACTGAGACAGGCCTTTCATTCTTATCGACCTTAACCAATAGCCGATAAAAACAGAAGCACACGCATATAAACCTCTGGTATTTATCTGCGGGACAGTATTCGAAGCACACAAACCCACACTATCTGAAATCTTTTCAGACAATCGTAAAATACAGTTTTTTTCAATTTCAATGTCTGCATCCAATAAGACTATAATACTGCCTTTTGCATTCTTAAATATAGTATTCCATCCCTGACTTGCACCTTTTCTTTCGTGATTGTGAATTAGTCGGATATTAAATTCTGGATTTTCAGACCTTATTTTGCTGATTAGAATTGGAGTTTCATCATTAGAATCATCTACGAATATTACCTCTGTAATACTCACCTTCTCCCCTAGATGTTGAGATTTAAGCGAATCAAAAAATTTTAAAATATTATTCTGTTCATTATAAGTAATTATTCCTATTGTTATACCCCTTTTATTCATGATATCTCAATATTTTCTCTAATTTTTTGAGCTATACTTTCAAGGTCCTTTATTTGCGCAATCTTACGCATTGGCCATTGACCTTTTACTTTCTCAATAGAATATCTGGGAACTATATGAACATGTACGTGGGGTACAATTTGATTAGCAGATTTCCCATTATTCTGGTTAATGTTGAATCCATCACTACCCAAAACCATGGCAATAGCCTTTGCCAATCTTGGGACTAAAGAATGCATTTCGCCTACCTCCTGGATCGGCATTTCTAATATATTTTTAAAATGTTGTTTAGGCACTATTAGCGAATGTCCATGGTTAATTGGGTATTTATCCATAAAGGCCAAAAATTTTTCATCTTCATAAATTATAGCGTTAGGTAGATTTTTCGTTACAATCTGACAAAATATGCAATTGTGATTCAGGGTCTGCATCATAATCAAGATAATAATAATGAAATATTTAATTTAATATTTAACAGTTAATATGTTTTATCATAATTTGACATTTATTTTTAGTTCATTTTAAATAGCTCGAAAATTTTTTACAAAGTATGAGTGAATCAATTGAGTTAGAGAGTTTCACAGTAAATTTTTCTTTCCCGTGCCCAAAATGCGAATACCTTAATGAGATTTCTTCAAATGAATTGCATAATAATAGCATAGAGTGTGGTATGTGCGAGACAATATTCAAGTTCGAGGGTTTGGATTCTATAAAAATATTAGCTACTTTGGAGTAGTGTCATCAGAATACAAGAAAGAATTAGGTTTTTATTTTGTAAATTCAATCTAGATATTTGTAATGATTCTACCTAGCAGAAAAACAGTCGAGGGTGCCTCCCGCGCTCCTCATAGGGCGATGTATAAATCAATGGGTCTCTCAGACGATGATCTTGGTAGACCGTTAGTAGCAGTATGCAGTACCTGTAATGAGGCAACGCCTTGCAATATTCATTTGGGAAGGCTCGCTCAAAAATCAAAGGAAGGTGTTAAGGATTCTGGAAACACCCCTCGAGAATTTACTACTATTGCTGTTTCCGATGGCATTGCAATGGGTCACGAGGGTATGAAATCTTCTCTTGTTAGTAGGGAGATCATTGCCGATTCGATTGAGGTTATGGTAAGAGCACATCAATATGACGCTATTGTAGGGATTTCTGGATGTGATAAAAGCTTGCCAGGGACATTAATGGCCATGGCGCGACTCAATTTGCCTTCTATCTTCGTTTACGGTGGCACGATCCTCCCAGGCAATTGGAACGGCAATCAGGTTACGATTCAAGATGTATATGAAGCAGTCGGAACATATGATGCTGGCAAAATGAGCTTAGAAGAATTAACAAGTCTTGAGAATGTTGCCTGCCCATCAGCTGGATCATGTGCTGGTATGTATACAGCTAATACCATGGCCTCCATAAGCGAGGCTGTGGGGATGGCGTTACCAGGTAGTGCCACGCCGCCGGCTGAAAGCGAAGAAAGGCACAAAATTTGCTTCGACACTGGTAAATCAATTGATCATCTCTTACAAAATGATTTGAAACCAAGGGATATAATGACTTATGAAGCTTTCGAAAATGCGATCATGATGGCAAACGCAATAGGAGGTTCTACTAATGCCATACTTCATCTATTAGCACTGTCTCGTGAAACAGGAATCGACTTGGATATAAAGGATTTTGAGTATATAAGAAAGAAGACGCCTCATATTGCAAATATGCGACCAGGAGGGAGTTATGTTATGTTAAACTTAGATAATATTGGGGGCATTCCTGTAATTTTAAAATCATTGCTAAATAAAGGTATTTTAAATGGGAACGTAGAGACTGTTACCGGTAAGACAATGAAAAAGAATCTCGAGTTATATGACTTTAGCAAATCCAAGTCCTACTATAAACAACAGAAAGCTGAATTTAGAAATATCCTCCGGACTGTCGATAATCCGATACATCAGGAAGGAACGTTAAAAATTTTATTTGGGAATCTAGCTCCGGAGGGTGCTGTAATTAAAATTGCAGGATTAAAAGAAGATTATTTTGAGGGAGTTGCTAAAGTTTACGAATCAGAAGAGTCCGCATTTGATGCAGTTTCTAAAAGACGAATCAGCGAGGGTGATGTTGTCGTTATTAGGTATGAGGGTCCCAAGGGTGGCCCAGGAATGAGGGAAATGCTTGCTGTGACGGCCGCCATAGTGGGGCAAGGGTTAGGTGAAAAAGTTGCTATGCTTACTGATGGTCGCTTCTCTGGGGCAACCCGCGGATTTATGATAGGTCATATTTCTCCAGAGGCGATGGTAGGTGGACCAATTTCAATAATCAAAAATGGTGACAAAATCAAGATCGATTTACTCAAAGATACTATCGATCTTAAGATTTCAAAGAAAGAATTTGCGAATAGAACCAAGAAGTTTAAACCAATAAAGAATCGGTATATGTCAGGAGCATTAGCAAAATATGCTACATTAGTAAGATCTGCGTCGGAGGGGGCTATAACCTCTGCTATACCTAAGTATATGAAAAAGAATTTTACCTAATTTTTTATTTCAATAGAGTCTATAACTCCGTAAAGTGGAAAATTATGAAAATGGTCTGCTATTTTGTTATCTAGGAAAATAATTTGAAGTAACTCAAAATTATTGATCATGAATACAACCCTGCTATTCCCAGATACTAATTTATCGTCAGTAAAAAAGTCTACTGTGCCATCGATGAATATACTGTCATCAGTTCCAAAATATGTGTCTCGTTTGCCACTGAAATTGGTAATTGTGTGCCAGTGAAATCCCTTCGCATCCGAAGTGATCATTACAAATTTTGAATCAAAAAAATCAACCTTTGAAGAATTAACATTCATCTTCCAATTGCCCGAAACTATTGTTGAAATATTCTGATTAAGAAGGCGACCCGGAGCACTTTTTTCTTCGTTATCAATGGTTGGATTTCCTTTTTCAATCGATTGAATAATAATATCTGAGAGCATAGAAACCAAATTATTAGATAAGTTATCGGTCTGATTTAATTGATCTATTCCATTGTTGCTTTCAAGCGAACCCTGACTAGAGTTTAGGGTTGACAATGGATTATTTATGCTTAATACATCATCAATCTGTTCTCCCGATGCTGAGTCTTGAATTGAATTTTCTATATTTGTATGATTAGGTACAGACGAAATAAATTGAGTATTTTCGCTGGATGCATTACTTGACATTAGAGATGTGTTCAAAGTTGAAACCAGGAATCCTGAAAGTGAGAACGTGTTGTTGATATCAAGTCTACTACTTTTTAGATCAGGTTTGTTTTCATTAAATACTATATTTTCTCTTTCAGCACAAATCACATAAAAATTGCTTTCAGTGAAATAAATCAAGACTATTAGTATCAGCAGCAGAAGAAATTTTGTCAAATCCTATAATTATAATATTTCTAATTTTTTTCAATAAATTCTTTTCCTTATTAAATTTAGTGCAAAAATTTATGAATCTCGAAACCTTATTAACTCGAAATGCTAAACAAAGATGAATTTTTTAGTTTCTTAAAAATAAATAAAAATATGGAATTCTCTAAGGAGGAGATTATTAACCGCTTTGCAGAGTCTAAAAATGAAGAGCAAATCATAGACTCATTATTATCTGAACTGGAGGTTGAATCTACTTATGCGAATTCAGATTTAGCTGCATCATGCAAAGCAGGAACTGTGTACTACAAGTGGAAAAATACTTAATCTCGCAAATCGGCTTTTAGTTTTAGCGAGTTCTATTCAGTTACCTCAAATTATCCAAATTTGCAGTAGACTAGCTTAGCATTTATGAAGGTATATTAAGTTATACTATTTCATCAGCCCTGCAATTCATACCCTTTTCTTATTTCTTCTAGAATTCGATGAAGTATGCATATATGCGGCATTGTTGTATTCCAAAAGTAATGCCTAAAATCTCAGCAAATCCTTGTGATCAAAATTCTTTACATAATGATTTGATTTCTGTTCTATTAGCCTCATGCCGATTCCCAAACGATACCATTTGCGAAATTATTTTCTCAGTCGAATTAACTATCAAATGAGTACGTGGTATATTACTAAATAATCATTTTAAGACTTATAATTAACTTGTGAAAAGTTTATCCAGTTGAAGCTAATCGGGATGGGCAAAGTAAAGGACATTTACGAAACCAATGACAACACTTTAATTTTTTCTTTCTCTGACAGGATATCTGCCTTTGACGTTATATTGAATGATAAAATTCCTTTTAAAGGAAAAGTCCTTTGTGATTTTGCTCTTTTTTGGTTTAAGATCCTAAAAGGGAAAAACCACTTTATTCGAAGAATATCTCTTAATAAGATTGAAGTAGCGAAGCTAAGAATGATTCCTATTGAGTGTGTAATTCGATCATACTTATACGGAAGTTTATATTCCAGGTATCTTCAGAATGCTATAGATATTTCTGGTACCGAGGAATATTTCGCAAATAAGAATTTGCAACTAGCCTCAAAATTGCCCTGGCTTGTATTTGATCCAACTACTAAATCTCACCAACATGATAAGCCTCTCTCCGAAAGACAAATTCTTAAGGATGGGTTAGCAAGTGAAACAGAGTTAATGGAATTAAAAAAACAATCTATGGACTTATTTGCTCAAGTAAATACTATCGTTTCTGCTTCCGGATTTTTACTCTCAGATATCAAATTTGAATTTGGAAAAGATCCAAAGACAGGAGAAATAATGCTGGCGGATTCGATTGGGCCTGATGAATTTAGAATATGGAATGAAGCTGATTACCAGATTGGACAGGTTCAGGATAGTTATGATAAACAAATATTAAGAGATTGGTTGGAGGGAATAGGCTTCAGGAAAGAAATAGAAAAATGCAATAATAATAATTTAAAACCAAGCATTCCGAAGTTACCTGAACATATAATCGAAAAAGTGTCTAAAAGGTACATCGACGCTTACGAACGCATAACCGGAGCTACTTTCACTAGACAGCTTTAATAATTTAAACAATTGGGTTGCCATTGTTACCTATTCTACACTTATGATCAACAGCCCTTGTTTGGTAGGATCTTTCAATAAATCTACCATTTTTCTTGGAATGTTTAAGGCACTAACATTACAACTTATACATAGCGTCCTATTACATATAAAATTGCTTTTTCTTAAAACAATATCATGAACATTGGTGAGGGGAAGGTTATTATTTCCAGTAGCTTGTATTTTGAATGAAAACGGTTCAACAACCAAGTTTATTTCTAATAATGAATCATTGTTCCTGATTTTGTTTTTCATAGTACTCGTGAGATCAGAGCAGGATTTGGTTGCGCTAACTCCTATAATACAATCTCCTTGGAGGCCTAAGTTAGGATCCTTGGTGATTTCGATTGTTCGTGGATGCAGTGAACGAATATTCTTGTGGCCAAAAAATTGAATTTCTTCGGTTAACAACTAGCCAACTATATTCGTTTTATTGGTTAAATAATCCTTTATTTTTTAAATAAGGTAACTATAAATAAAGATTTAGAAGTAATTTAGTTGATTTGTTACCAGCAGCAGCAGGTTATGATAGAGGAATTACTGTTTTTTCACCTGATGGGCGTTTATATCAGGTTGAATATGCAATCGAAACCGTTAGGAGAGGCACTTTAGCTCTAGGGATCAAGAGCACAGATGGTGTAATCCTTGCAGTAGAAGAAAAAACGAGAAAATTGCAAATATCTAATGTAACTCAAAAAATATTTCAGATAGATGATCACATAGGTCTAGCCGCAGCAGGGTATATTCCAGACGCTCGGACGCAAGTTGACCATGCACGATTTTTTGCCCAAAGCAACCGACTTATCTATGATGAAGTAGTTGATGTTGAAGGGGTTGCCAAAAACTTGGCCGATATGGCTCAACAATACACCCAATATGCAGGAGCTAGGCCCTTCGGCGTTGCATTGATATTGGCTGGTGTTGACAAGAATGGGATCGGCTTGTATCTTACTGACCCGAGCGGTACTTATATAGGGTACGATGCAGTAGCAATTGGTGCAGGGAGTGAACAGGTGACTGAACATTTGGAAAAGAATTATAGGAATGATATTAGTCTCGATAAAGCATGTGTCCTTGCCATCGAATCTATTTTCATGGTCAGCGAAGAAAAAACTGGTACTAAACATATAAGACTGGCCGTGATTGATTCAAAATCAAGAACTTTGCGAATGATGCCGTTAGAAGAAATAGAAAATTATTCAAAACAAGTTCAAGATAAAGAAAGTCAATCGTGACTTACTTTAATTTAGATTACCAGAATACTATTTGATAGAAGACACGACAATTTAAATAAATCCTATTTTATTGAAAGATTGATTATTAATGGCAATAGAAATTGGTTCCAAAGCACCTAATCTGCAAGTTTCTAAATGGGTGCAAGGTGCGCCAACAGATATTGAAAACTTGGCGGGAAATGTGGTTGTTATTGAAGTATTTCAAGTGAATTGTCCAGGGTGTTT
>DATEOO010000359.1:0-2055 GCA_035274085.1 Candidatus Nitrosocosmicus sp. | reverse complement strand
GATAAAATAATTATCAACATATCAAATGAAAAAAAAGAGCAACTGGACCAAAGAAAATCAGTAAACTCAAATCATTTTACTTTTTGATATTCTTATATTGATATATGATCCAGAATCTCATCTATTACCTCAAGCAGTGCTATTTGTAGAGCCAACTATTTAGGTAGACCAATAATGTTGAAATAATCTGATATTTTTGATATATGGATAAGTTTCTGACCACTTGTTCGTAGTAACAAGGCTACAAGTACAGCTCATAATATTGACGATCCGAAAGTCTTTAAAGTATGATTTTACCATTAATTAGAATTCCTACCATTAGGTTACAATAACTAAAAAAATCAGACAAATTTGGATTGTTCTAAGAGTAGGACGATGATATTTAGACACATCAATGTTTTCGCAATAATCTGATGATAATTTCGTTCACTATCAGGCGAAAGGATAAGTATAATAAATATAAAAAAGAGGAAAGGAAACTAATGTATATGGATCTATTTGTTTTTGGCCTCGTATAATCCAAACATGTTATTTTCTGTATCTAGAAATACTAATATGAATCCCATGTCTGGGATTTCTGTTTTTGGCATTATTACCTTGCCACCTGCTTCTTGTATTCTAGATGCATAGTCATCGACGGAGGGTACAGTAATGTAATTTGTAACAGAATGTTCTGGAGCCTGACGTTTCATTAATCCGCCTCCAATACCTTTATCCCCTTTTTCGTCTTTAGTGTCAAAAAACCAATAATCCTTTGAAGGGTCTCCAGGATTGCTAAATTTTTGCATTGTCCAATCAAATACCCCATTGTAAAATTTTATTGCTCTTTCCACATTATCTGCAGGAATTTCGAAATGCTGCACAGTAGGCATATTAAGCAGCTCCATATATCGAAACTATTGTTTTTCTCATTGTCTTCACTATGTGATGCTACTTAAAAAGAAAATGGTAAAAAAGTTTGTACAATGAGTATACTATTAAACGATGATGTGGTCAAACGGGTTTGAAATTACGAAAAGTTCAAAAATTTGGTTTTAGCAATTAGCAACAATGTTAAAAGTTACTGGAAAAAATAGAGTTATTTACTGTCCATATAT
This sequence comes from Candidatus Nitrosocosmicus sp., assembly GCA_035274085.1. Classification (GTDB taxonomy): domain Archaea; phylum Thermoproteota; class Nitrososphaeria; order Nitrososphaerales; family Nitrososphaeraceae; genus Nitrosocosmicus. Next base: position 958 of record DATEOO010000359.1, on the reverse strand, counting down.
ATTAGGACCAAGACTTTCACTGGCTGTTGCCTCACCAGAGTTACACGAGTTTATAATACTAGCATTTGGTGAATAACATTGAGCACCTTGTATGGACCTCTGTGAACTTCCTAGATACTGATCTGTACTACCGCTGCTACCACCCAAATCGAAACCCAAAAACGCGAACGATAAATTATTGGTTGAAATTGAAATTGAAACAACCAGCAGGAGCGCAATAGAAGCTAGGACTATTTTATTCGTAAACGGCTTTTTATGCATTAATATTACAATAACGTTATGCTATATCGAGATTGTTTTACATAAAACTGAATTCATGTTACTATTATTTTGTCTTGTAATTTAAAAGAGATTTATCGTCGATAAGAAATTCTCTTAACTGGACTAAGCAGCATACTTTCTAGACAGGTCCATAACTGTTAGTCCTGTATTTGCTAATCATCGAATTCCAATATAATGGATATTGTTAATTACAACTCTCAGATTAAGTAGTATTATTTTAGAATGGCTTTATCTGGATTCATGCATTGATTATTGTATGAGTCATCCAATTTGTCAATCAAGGGTCGCCCTTTGAAGGGTGAAGATGGCCCTTTCAAACGGGAGATCCCTCTTTGGCCTTTTCAATTTCTATTTTAGTTTTAGTCGTCATAGATGTCAGGCTCTTTGATATTATTATTTTTTTTTATCATAACGCACTACTACATGTGTATTGTTTTGCCGAAACAGCAGTTACAATAACTTTGACATCATTGAAATGATCTATTTGTTAGTAGTTTGAGAGATGCAATAATTAGAAGGATGCTCCAAAGTGTTTGGAATTAATTGTCTTTGCAATACTATAAACCCATTTTTTATAGTATTTACGATCCTAAATTAAGAGATCAAACAGAATAGCTACTACTTTAAATACTTGTGCAATTACTATTACAATAAAATGAAATTAAAAATATCCATA
>DATEOO010000358.1:0-5809 GCA_035274085.1 Candidatus Nitrosocosmicus sp. | reverse complement strand
AGTTCTTCTATTACACGCTCCATTTCAAAGTAATCTAGCATAGACACAATCTCCTATAGAAAAGAATAATTGGAATACCTCCTTCCTTTCTTCTCAATTTATCTATAAAGTGGTATTGTACTATTTATCCTCTCATTTTGGTCTCAAAATACAGGTATACATATCCTGATAAAACTATGATATATTTGAAAATGGATTAGAGTCTCTATTATGATGCGAATCTAACAAAAATCCTATATTCCTTAAATTTATCAGATCTATACACTGCTCAGCATATGATTTGCGTATCGTGATGGTTAATATAATTTCGTCTAGATTAATTGGATTTATTAGAGTCTAATCTTCAGCCAACTCCGCTTGATTCTATCACTTAATATATTTACAATATTAAGCCTTCATGATAGGTTTGACTGAGAGTTTACCAAAGATTAGTGATTTGATCTTCTATGTGGCAATTAGACTTTGACGAATATTAGTGCTTTACAAAATTACTCCATGAAATATTTTTTCTCCAATCCGAAACAATAATTTAGGATAAAAAAGGTGATATTCGTTATAACACCTTGGGTTGATTGTAAACTAAAATTGTATCTTGAATTTGTTATTTAAAAAATCAGTTGGTGAAATTGTAGAATAGGTTAAATTATTTCTGTACGATAAATCTGCATGAAATACAAGTTTAAAAATTCGTTAATCTTTTCACTACTTTTCATAACTCTGACCATAGTGATTTCGACGACTTTTATCTATGGTAAAGTTTCGTTTGGTCAGGCCGTAGATTTGATACCAATACAAACTGGAAATGCCACTCTAGATAAGGGTCTTCCTGGATTTTACGATTGCATTGATGAAAAAATAGACCAGAGTAAAGGAGCCGAAGTAGATCCGTATTTTGAAAAAGAACCAACTAAACATGAGGTAACTACATGCTATAATGAAGTCTTCACTTTCAATTCCGACGCACAATCATCAACCGATGCTTCTGACGCACAATCATCAACCGATTATTCCCAACTTAGCGATATGGAAAGGTTCAATTCACTATTTGGGCCCACGCCCTAAGTAAATAAGGACAATGATCTATATGTACAATGGATGATACCTAAAATATTTTGTGACATGTTGCGTCAATATGATTCCTCATTATCGTCGATACAATAGATGCATCACTACAAAATTCTATTCTATTACAAGGAATTAGACATAAATTCCAAGATTTCTGAATGTGATGCCATGACTATTATGTCGCAGTAACGAATGTTGCACAGAAAAACCACGGATAGAATAACAATATAAATAGATAGATCCGTACACTATTAAAGTTTCACCGGCAGTGAATTACTTTCTGACGATGATGATAACATGTAGTATCCATTTCGAGATTTTAATTTTCAGGAATCACACCTCGTCGATCTGTATGTGGCAAATTTATCCAAGGAAAATGGTCATAAATAGCAAATATGATATGTTTATAGCAATTAACCCAGGAAGTGTGAATAATTCCCACTGACTCAAAACATATCGCAAAGTGAGTCCTAAAGTCCCGTCAATTAAAATACTAACTAGGCTTCTGATCTGGGCATTTTTGCTGTCCACGAGGGAAGCGGTTATATTTAAAGTTTGAAGTATATGTATTGTTCTAAAATGATGATGAAAAACATTTCTTTTTTAGCATTTCTTTTAATTATAGCATCCATGTTCTATTTGTATCCTCTATCTGCTATCCCAGTTTATTCCCAATCGGGAGGCGGATTGGAGATTACTCCCTCAGTGAAATGGAGTGACAATTTAGCAGGAACTTTCAGCTATTGTGTATATGAAGGGACCGTAACTCTTGATTCAACTAATGATCCTCAAGCTTACTGTATAATTCCAACTTCGGAATTGCCTTTTCAAAATATGCAGGCCTCTGTAAATGACGGAGTTGATACTTATGTGTTGAATCAAATAGAGACTCCACCGGGCTTATTCAAAGATGGCGCTCCCTATTCTGTTTGTATTGAGTTCACCCCCTCTCTACAAAATCCCGAATTTACTACCGCAGAAAGTTGTGGACAATTCGTAAACCAAAAAGGACACAATCCTGAAAAACCATTTGTTGACCTTGATGGAGGAGTATTGTTTAGAAATAATTAATCCTCATCTTCTCTTATTTATGAAAATAAACTCTATAAATCCTATTAAAATGCTATAACTGAATTGAGTCAAAGATAGTAGATAGGGTAACTTTGATGTTAGTATTGTTATTTCAGATTAGCTAATAATTCGTAATAAGGAAATTGATCTCATCATACGTAGAGACGTATCCAATATGAGAGACCATTTATTGCATGTTCTTTGATGTTACATTGAGATATCTCCTGGAATCCTGGACCTTTAATCAAATAACGTGTTGATTCTAGTTAAATCAAACAATTACAATAGTTATAAGCCATGAATGATTACCCTGAATACCCTGATAATCTGCTTGACATGCCTTTCCAACGAAAAAATAAACTAAAAATTTAGGCAAGCAAGCAAGCAACACCTGATGCAGCATTAATCGACTCAGTTTACACCGTCTTTCTTAATTATTTGATTGAAACCTGAAATTATGAAATTAATCAAGAGATTTTGAATACTAAATAGCAATGGGTGCCCTTGAAAATTATTTCCCTTAATCAAAGTCCACTCCCAAAATGCTGACTTTTATCTAGAAATGACTTTTGAACGAATTTTGTATGTTCAAGTTACCACTGGTTTTCACCTAAAATACTGAGTTATAGTTTATAGCTTCTTGTAGCAAAATACCAGAGATAAAAAAAGTAAATCAATATACACTATGACTAATTAAAATAATTTTTCAATCTACTACTGGCTGTTCGTTTTCATTGTCGTTGTAGTAGAATTGGAATTACCTGGACCGCTTGTAGTCGTTGTAGTAGTAGTTGTGGATTGGGAGCCAGATTCATTCCCAGAAGGGGAAATACCAGAACCGTTAGATGTACCTATTGAGTCAAATGTGCTCTGTATGTCGTTAGTCACTGCATTGTTGATGGAATCAGACAGGCTCTGGGCATGCGCGACTTGCACAAGTGATATGATGAGAATGGGGATTAAGAAGAAGCCGACGTTCATAGAGTCATTTGTATATCAAACTATAAAAGGATGGGGGCCCCGAACTATAGGTGTTTTAGATATTAGCAGTAAATAGGATAATTGAAGATTCCGATGCAGGCGACTACGAAGGACAAAAATATTAAGGTTTAGCCCCTACTTCGAAAACAGTTGTGATTGTCATTTATTCAAAGCAAATACTTCTCATACAATAACGTGCACCAGTTTTTTAGAGTATCTGCATCAATATACAAATCCTAATTTCGATATCATTAAATTGAGTAGTTTTGGTCGCTTTATGGATTCACATCACATTGTCAAGAATCCATGTTTGTTCATTTTAGATCCATATTATTAAAGCACTGACAAGTCACTCCGTTAATTGACTTTACCCGAAAATGGCAGAAATCCTGATAAATCTATCCGAAATAGATCTCAAAATTCACAAATGAAATGTATTATTCATCAATTAAAATGATAGTATTAAAAGAAACTACTATATTTTGATGTAAGTTTAATAAGTTAACCTCTTAAACTATGTATATGCAAAACAATAGACCTTTAGGGGTTACAATAATCGCTATACTTGCTATTCTTGGAGGTATTGGTTCGTTAATAGGCGGGATCGCCTTAGTAGGAATAATTCCATCCCTTGGTGCTGTTCTCATTATAATCGGATTAGCCTATTTTGTTGTTGCTTATGGATTATGGAAAGGACTAAAATGGGCATGGCTAATAACATTGATAGTTACTGTAATAGCATTTATCTCCGGCCTTGGATCAATCATTGTGGGAAATGTAGGAGCAGTTGTCCCAGTGATAATCAATGCTGTTATCATTTACTATCTGTTCAGACCAAATGTAAAGGCGTATTTTGGAAAACAAATACTCTAAAATTTTTTTTTGCTATATCTGCTGCACCGGTAATCCTGTTTTGTGTTCAAATTAAAAAATAAAAGAGTTGATCTAAATGGGTAAAGCATTTTGCCAGATAACTTTGAGATCTATATTTCTAGTTTCATGTATTAAATTAAGGGCTAATATATGAATTACCTGTATATTATTAGGTTTGTAAACTTTCTTGTGGAATAAATGTAAATCTTTGGTTTGTCTTGATCAGGAAAGTAAAGATTAACTATGAGATAATTATACAAAAAAAATCAGCAACAGCAATTAATTTCTGCTCTGTTAGTCCTTGAATTCGTTACATCCATAATTGGTTATTGACTTTATTCATGCCGATAGTGATCTATGATGGCATACAGGATATCAATACTGTAAGTAGTTCCTATAAATGTAAATCCTGTTTGCATTAGACACACTACCTTATTTTGGCCTATTACATAGACCTAATTTATCGACCTAATAATGCGTTAATATTAAGCAAGATATAATTTCTTATTCCTGGTTAGTTACAGTACATAGCGTAATTATGGTTTACGCAGCGTAATAGATATAAATATGTTCTAATATTTACCAATATGGCGACAATATCAAATTTAACTTCTCATTCGTATAATTATCCTAATAACAAAATAGAATTCTATTCTTGTTTAAGTAAAATTATTTCTTTAAGCATAGATCAGTACTTACATTACCACATACGAACTAATTTGATCAAATATATTCAAAATTTTTCTATTAGCCTCATCGGTTTCTTGTTGACTTGCTGATAACCATGAATGGTTGGCTATTTGACATCTATCATCAAAAAGATAGAATAATTTTATGGATAAAAGAAAGAAAAGGAAATGTAAAAAGGCTAGAGTATTTATGGTCTCCTTCAATATATGTAGCGTCAGATCAAAAATCTGAGTTAATAGACTTGGTAAGGAATAGTAAAATTTCTTCTTCCATCAGGGAATATCAATTTGAATACAAATTTGAGTATCCTTCTTCCGTTACTGTTGATAAACATAAAAGGAATGTAGCTTTGAGATTAACTTTGTCTGATTCACTACAGATATTAAATTTAGCAAAACGAATTGAAAAACTCTCTGTTAGATTTGGACATTATCGACTATACAACGTAGATATATCCCCCGAACAGTCTTTCTTATATGAAAAGGATCTCTATCCACTTGGACTATACAATATAGAAGAAATAAAATCCACGGAATCGGTACGAACTAATGTATATCACATAGTTAACGATAAGAGAGACGATATTGATTCATTTGAATATGTTGTTCCAAATTTTAAATTTCTGTCATTTGAATTAATTTCGGAGAAAAAATCAATAGGAAATGATTTAGATGACAGGATTCTAAAGATAAAGATTATCTCTTTTGAAAAGGATAACTTAATCAAGGAAGAATTTTCAATATCTGAAGAAAATGAACTTGAAACAATATTGGAATTCGCTTATGAAATTAATAGAATAGATCCTGATATTGTTTTAACTAAAGGTGGAGACCAATTTTTGTTTCCACATTTATTTCACAGAGCCAAAGCCAACAATATTGAGAATCAATTATTGATAAATTTGAATCGTGAATCGAACCTAGAATATTTACTAAAGAAAAATACGTTGTTTTCAAATAAAAGCATTATTAGATCTAATGGCTTGTCCTCAACATCGTATATCTCTTACGGAAAAGTGTATTTCAAACCACGACCATTTTTTTTATACGGCCGAATTCACATAGACGTTAACAATTCATTTATTTATAGGGACAATGGATTGGAGGGATTAGCAGAATTATCTCGAGTT
>DATEOO010000357.1:0-3013 GCA_035274085.1 Candidatus Nitrosocosmicus sp. | reverse complement strand
TAATGGGTAAAAACAGATGCGCAGAACCTCTAGAGAAGGGGATTCTTAGACAGAAGCACAACCTCTACACATTCAAGGATGGAACGATACGTTTTGATGCCACTAACGAACCGTTAACTCACTTTAAGCCTAAATGGATTAAGACAGATTCTGCAAAACTAAAGGAGCTTGGATATCTAAAAGATCATTTGGGCAATGAATTCGAATCATCAGAACAACTATTAGAATTATTCATACAGGATGTAATAATTCCAATTCATGCAGCTGAACATTTGGTAAAAATAGCGCAGTTTGTAGACGACGAACTAACTCGATTTTATGGGCTTGAAGCATATTACAAAATAAATTCTATAGATGACCTAATAGGACACCTAATTGTGGGTCTAGCGCCACATACTTCAGTAGGAATAATAGGTAGAGTTATCGGATTTGTCAATTCCCAGGTATGTCTTGGTTCACCAATTTGGCATTCTGCTAAACGGAGAGATTGTGATGGCGATGCAGACTCTCTAATGTTACTGATGGATATTTTTCTAAATTTTTCAAAGGAATATCTACCTGATAGAATTGGTGGATTAATGGATGCGCCATTACTTATCCAACCCTTAGTATTTCCAAATGAAGTTCAGAGACAAGCCCACAACATAGATGTTGATGAAAAGTATCCATTGGATTTCTATAGATCTTCTTGGAATATGGAAAAGGTCAATGTAGTAGATAACATCGATCTTGTCAAAAAACGTCTGGGACAAGCAAACCAATTTTTTGATTATAAATTCACTCATCCCACTGATTATATCATGCTAGATCAATCGCATAGTCTGTATTCTAGTTTGGACACGATGGAAGAAAAGCTAAAGATGCAAATAACCACTGCCAAATTAATTAACGCTGTTGATGCAGATGAAGTAATGGCCATGGTCCTAACAACTCATATCTTACCAGACATCATGGGAAATCTGAGAGCCTTTTCATCACAATCATTTAGGTGTACCAAATGTGGACAAAAATACAGAAGGATGCCATTAGTTGGTAAGTGTTTGGAATGCAATCATGATTTATTACAAACTGTAACACGAGGTTCTGTAGAGAAATATGTACAAACTGCGCTAAATATTTGCTCAGAGTTCAAGATTAGCGAATATCTAACTAGCAGAATTGATACATTGCAAGCGGAATTAAACTTGTTATTTAAAGAGGAAGTAAAGAATCAACACACAATTATTGATTTCATTTAATTGCGAATTAGGTGAACGTTAATTTGAAATTTCTTGCAAATTAGTAATTACATAAGAATCATAATTTTAGCATAAAAATTCACAGAATTTGAATATTTTTCTGTTTATGACAGCTACTAGAATAATAATCAGAAATCATACAATTAGAATATAAAAGACTTGATTGATAATTGGAAAACATGCTCCTAATAGCTGGTGAAAGCACTAATTGAGGCAAAAAACACCTCATATAGCAATCTTTGATACGTTTAAGACAAAGAAAAACAAGTTTACCGGTGAAGCTAAGAGACAAAGGGGCATTATTACTCATCTGGCAGTGGAAAAAAATCCAGAACTGAAAACTAGAACGGCCATTGCACATGCGATTGCAAAGAGTAATGGTATTCTTTGGCAGAATATCTATTCTGGAATTTTCAAGGACCTTGACGAAGTTTTGATTCCCTCGGGTGTAGTTAGGGAAGCAGGGCGTCTGCCACTTAGGCGTGGACCAAAGGCACTCCAGTTAGAAGGAGTTCCTTTCTATGAATTAACAGAAACAGGAATTTTGGTTGCATCATCCATTGAAGAGCTGGGAAATATCAGAATGACAATACTAGAATCTTACTTCAATAATATGAACAGTAATATTTCTGGTAATGACGTCATGAAAAAAAGTATTTTACTCTTATTAAAAACAATACCCTCATTCGTAATAAAAATTATTAGTGCATATATTTATGCTTACACTACCGGTGAAATTGATACCATTACACCTATTACAATCGAAAGATTTCGTTCCGTACTAAAAGAACAAATTTCAATAGAAAAAGAGTTTATCGAATCTTATGATGTTCTTTCTCAAGGCCAAAAACTACTCTTAAAAGATTTTTTCAAGATATTAGGGTAATCTCAATTGAACTATGTTTACGAGATGAAATTAGACCAATCATTATGATTTTATTATGATGTTACTGTCCAAACAAACGCTTATAATTTACCAGATCACTTAATGATGTATTATTTATGGTTGACATGAAGATTGTATTTCTTGGAACATCTGCAGCAATTCCAACCGAAAAAAGGTGTTTATCGTCTATTGCGGTTAAAAGAGGAGGGGAATTGTTGATATTTGATGCAGGTGAAGGGATGCAAAAGAACTTCCTTCAAGCGAAATTGGGAATAAATAAGAAAATGAAAATTTTCATAAGTCATTTGCATATCGACCATTGTTTAGGACTAATAGGTTTTTTCCAGACCATCTCTCTCTTAGGACGCACAAAAAAAATTGATATTTATGGCGAATCGAGATTGAGAGAATTTATCGAGGAGAATTTTCGTATCATCAATATTACATTGGCCTTTGAAATAGAAATTCATGTAATTGATAAGGAAGGAGTAATCGCATCGGAAGATGATTATCAGATTAGCTGCTGCAAAGCTGAACACTCAATACGTGCATTTTCCTTTTGCATAACTGAACATCCCAGACCAGGGGTATTTGATGTTGAAAAAGCCTCCAAACTTTCCATTCCTAAAGGAGAATTGTTTCAAAAACTACAACATGGTGAAGACGTATCTGTTAATGGAAAATTAATAAAATCAAATGAAGTCGTTGGACCGAAAAGAGAAGGCCGTAAAGTAGGCATATCTGGGGATACCAGGCCGTCTATTGAGCTTAAAGATTTTTTTAATTCTTGTGATATCCTAATTTTCGAATCAACTTACAATCATGATTATCAAGATAAAGCAAAAGAGACGTTTCATTCGACTTCAACTGAGGCTGCTCTACTTGCCAA
>DATEOO010000356.1:0-3940 GCA_035274085.1 Candidatus Nitrosocosmicus sp. | reverse complement strand
TTAGGATGATAGTGGGACCTGCTACCAGCACGGCTGTATCGGCCGTACTTGATTTCGCAAATGAAAACAATATTACTCTATTAAGCTATGCTAGTACTTCCCCTAAGCTTTCAATTGCTGGAGATAATCTATTTCGGTTGGTACCAGACGATAAAAGCCAGGGTAAAGTTATTGCCAAGAAGATGATAGATGATGGTATCAAGGTTATCGTTCCCTTTTGGAGAGCCGACATTTATGGAAGCGAGTTAGCCAATGCTACTAAATACTATTTTGAAAAATTCGGAGGCATGGCAGAGGAGGGCGTCAATTATAAACCACATACTGGAAAATTTGCTACTAGTTTACACAGGATTAATTTTATCATGTGGAACCAAGAACTCAAAAAGTTGAATGCCATGGTATCTGACGCTATAACAAAGTATGGTAAGGATTCCGTAGCTGTTTACGTCATTTCCTACGATGAGATTACGCCAATACTAATCCAGGCTCAACTGTTTGATAACCTGGGCAAGGTAAAGTGGTATGGGAGCGATAGTGTAGCAGAGAACCATCATCTCACCAAAAATATTGATTCAGCTAACTTTGCTATCCAGACTAAATTCATAAATCCATTATTTTCCGTCGCCATCAATAACCAATCAGCACATGAGGTAGAGGGCGAATCCGGGGGAGAAAGTGATGGCGAACATGACAGCTCCATGACTTATGCGGCCACTGCATACGACTCATTTTGGATAGCCACAAAGAGCTTGGAAAAAAATTATACTTTGGATAGAAATGATGAGAAATTGAACAGTAACGACTTTAATGAAATATTATCAACAACCGCCAAAGCATATAATGGGACAACTGGTAAAATAGATCTAAACATGGCTGGCGATCGAATAAGTGAAAATTACAACTTTTGGTATGTTGTCAAAGACAATTCTACTGGTGGCTTCAAGTGGGAATCAGGATCCAAGGTACTTAAACCTCATCATTAAATAGACATCAATATTTAAAATGACTGAACAATCCAAATTATTCTAAAATAGTATTTCTGAAACTAGATTATTGCCGCAGTGTTCTTATATATTTGATCCTCTTATACATTCAGTTATGATGTCAAATATTATGAAATGTAAATGCGGTACGAGAGATATTATAAAAGCAAAGAGTAACGAATCGGTAGAACATTTTATGCTTGGTAAGAGATGTCCTAGATGTGGGACTGTCGGTGCATGGAGACAACTATCTCAAGATGAATATATGTGGGAAAAAGCCAAGAGTTAGACTAGTTAAAGGTTAGTTTCTGTTACCACTATTAGAATCCAATTGAGTTTACTTTTACTAATTTGGTAATGATTTAATAACTAGAAATTTGCCTGCCTATTCAAATTTGAAAGAAAAGCTGGCAGGCAAGGGAGGATTATTTATTATGATAGGAGTGATTTTTTCTTATGTGATCCTTAAGTTTATCCATATCTGAAAACTTTTCTCCGCAGTTAGAGCAGTCATAGGACTGATTGTTGGAATGAAACAAAAGTTGGTGATGCATTGAATCTTCGATTTTTCGAAATCTCCTTCCACAGATATCACATTTGTGCCTCTTAAACAAAGATGAAAAATCCATAAACTATCTTAAATCCAAATAACAAGATACGGAATAATTGTTTTCTCTTTGTAGTAAGAAGTATTTTAAGGGTGAAGTTCGTATTTTGAGTAAGAATACAGGATGTAACTCGTGTCTTTCTAGTATCAAGCTTGTCAAGCTTCAACTTTATACTTTATGAGTTCAACGACAATCGAGTTATCCAAATGTATAGTAAAATACTTGTAAAAATTTGAAATTGTTAAGTCAAGTTGATTGTATCAAAGGTAAATCAGTTCTTGTCTAAATTTAATATGACATGCTCAATGGCCTGACTTGAGTTTAACATTCCCTTCTTTTTGGCATAATCTTCTAATAATTTTATTTGTTCAGGTGTAAAACATATTGGCATAGAACGCCTTTCATTATTCATATATTTTAATGATAATTGACCTGATATTAAAATTTTATTGCAAAATTGAAAAAACCCACTTATGCAATTTTACATTCTTCATATCAAGCTATGTAATAACATTCTATCTTTTTAGTATATTAATTATTAAAGACTCGCCAACTTGAGGTTTTCCATAAGTCTCGTAATTTCGTTTTGGCATCGTTATTACAATACTTGTTTGGGGATAAGATTGAATTAACGTCTGTGGTTGTGCTCTCAGCATGGCCTCCATAATCGGTTGCAATTGATCCTTCATCTCTTTATCAGGGATTGCTCTATTTATGGCTTCTAGCATCATCTGTTGTTGTGAAACGGGCTCAAGTTCGATATCCTCCACCAACGTGAGAGTAACAGAAACTCCATTGTCACTCAAATTTTTGATTTTATAAATATTTTCACGAATTTCCATTTAAGATCAATAAATCACCTTTTTATTTAATCTTAATCATAATGTGATTTCAAGCAGTATAATCGGATAAAGAAGATAATAATTAATCTTCCTTTACCTAGGGAGGCGGGGCTTGACAAAACTCTACAAGTACACCGTTAAGAGACTTGGGATGGATGAACGTAATTTTGCGTCCATATGAACCTGTTCTCAACTCGCCCAAAAATCGCATACCATTCTCTTTGGCATGACTGACATCGTTTTCTATTTCATCAGCAGTAATGGCTATATGATGAATGCCTTCACCCCTCTCTTTTAAGAATTTACTAATTGGGCTGGTATCTTCCAAGGGTTCAATCAATTCTAGCCGAGTGTCCTCTAAATTCAGCATTACCACTTTTACTTTCTCATTTGGTACTATTTCTACATCAATCTTATCGATTTTCAAGATTTTTTTGTAATTCTCTAGAGCTGTATCTGCATCATTCACAGCTATCGCTATGTGATCCACACGCATATCAGAATATAATAAGAAAAGTAGTATATATTATAAACAATGAATATTATTGATTGATAAAATAGGAAGGTAGATTGATTTAATATATGACTTAGAATTTATTAAATATGGCTTTCGTTTAACAATTCCAATTTGATATATATTAAAAAATTTTTCCTGTGAGGGTTCCAATTTAAGGAATATTCTTGACATGTTGCTTTTTGCTAATGATATTTTGAATTCTAAAAAAGTGATTACTACAGTTATTAGATGAAAAATCCAAACGTTTGGAGTAAGAGCAGTGCCATTTCCAAAACAATGACAATTGGAACAATTACTTTTCTCGAGATGATATTATTGTAGAGTCTAATGGAGTTGAAATCTAAAATCCAATCTGAATATTCTTCGAAAGGGCTTTTATATCGCTTGACTAGATAGGATACAGTCGGGTGGAGTTACAAATTTAACCAGGTTATCAGCGGTATATCAGCTTAAACAAATTTAGATTTAGAGGTTAAAAGAGATAGAAGGCCTTTAATATCTAAATAAAGAACCGCATGCAAGTTTTGATAAAAAACAAATTTATCTAATAATAAACAGCAACTATTCATATGAACAATGGAGCGATACATTTCCTCGTATATACACTATTTGCTTCTATTCTAATGACATTGTCTGTAGCTCAAACTAGCCAATCCATAGGTAATGTGTCAAAGCCTTTTCCGGCAAATTCAACGATACTTCCAGGATACGTTAACTGTCTGATAGAGTATACAACCAAACAGTGTAACGATTGTCCACCAAACTGTATTACATACAAGACCAGTAATTTTATCATTGATAACAAAAATTTGGCTTCCAGTGTTGATAAGATATTTGAAAAATCCTTAAGGCAAATATCAATTATCAAGTCCGCAGATATAAGTACAAATCATACAAAGACAGCAATTATTTACTTGCAGAGCCTGTTGCTTAAAAACAATATCAAACCCTCAGAACTGACTCTAATTACCGACATATTCAATAATATTA
>DATEOO010000355.1:0-6440 GCA_035274085.1 Candidatus Nitrosocosmicus sp. | reverse complement strand
CATTTGAAAATGGATATCAATTTCAGATGGTATTATATTATTATCAATCTTGTCATCATTTTTTTTGCTATTGTTATGATATTTGATAGAGATAATTTTTCAGCATCTATATTTATAATATTCGCAAAGATATGATAATTCTCTGTTATGATCTCTGTGTTTTCGTCGTTCCTCTTATCCATCAGTAGATTAGGTTGTGATAATTATTATACATAACGATTCACATCAATATATCTCCTTGTGTTTTTCGCATTAGCTTTAATTATTCTGAGTGCATTTTCAGCTGCCTCTTTTTTAGGAAGCTGTATCATGAAAATATTTGAATTATTTCTAGGATAAGAATCGTCTGGTGCGATGCCGATTATTCCTGTTTTTGTTAATGATTCGAAGAATTCCAATAAATCATTTGCATATAGAAGATAATTTTCTTCAATACCTATATCCAGAAAATTGAGTTTGACATCAACAAAAACATCTTGACCATCATGAAATACGTTTAGCAAAATATCTACTGCTAATTTTTTCCCGTGAACCGTTCCCAAGATTTCTTGAAATCTAGTTGGATTTATAAGGACACAAGGGATCTTTTGTCCATTGAAATCTATTAGAGTGATCCCTTCTTTATGCAAATTCTTTAGAAAGTCCTCAAGAGTCTTAAACGCTCTATTTTTTGCCATACTAATTATGTAATGCAATTATTCTGCAGAGCTATTATTGATTTTGCCTAAGGGTTTCAAGGAAGTAATTTTTTAGCTCTATATTGCTTTGCATTTTCTTGTAAACGTATTCATGATTCTCACACAAGTAAAAAGGCATTTGGTTTACTGATTCTACAATATTGTAATTGCTCCTTTCTTTTATAAGTTCGAGTTGGACTACAAAGTCTGCATTCTCGCCACATATATTGCAGCGAAATACATCATCATAATACGGATTTCCAAAGTTTTCCTTAAATTTATCGCTTCTTCCTTTCCTACCCACAAGGCAACGATCGTAATTCTCTCTTAAAAAAGTTTGGCGTCTAAAAAGTAATGATATAACATGTTTACATGAATCAACACAGTTTAATTGATTTTGCTAGCAATAATGCACGATGCAAGTCATCATGTAATATTTCGTTATTTTTGTATTTACTACTAAAATAAATTAGGTCTGTCATTTTACATCTGTCTATGTTAACTACTGTCATTCCCTCAGTTCCGCTATCAGTATTTGCATTAGTTAATATTAGTAGTTTATCTGCAAAACCAATAGATTTTACGGTATTAGATATCTGATCAAAACTCTTAGTATGATCTTTGTTTATCACCACAGCAACAGCCACCTTAGTTCCCGAGGGATCGTTATAAATTACATCAATTCCCTTGGCACTTCCGTTAGTTGATTCAAATTTAGCTACGCTTCCCATGTCGTGGGCATAGTTTAGGAGATTTTTTACTGCATCACGAACATCGGATTCCAGCATATGAATATCATTAGAGCTGCTTCTGATTTTTATAAAATCAGAAAGTGGTACGCCCATTATACTTCCTCTAACCCGCAGCCCTGGATGCGTACTTTTGATTGTATCATCTATCGCTTTTTCGTCGATAATTGAAGCGTTTCTTTTTGCAGCATTTTCAGTTGCATTGTATAATATATTAGTCATTGATCTAACATTTCTAAAATCAGGAAATTCATCATAAATTACTTTTATCTTTGCCGAGAGATCCTTTTGATCTTCTAATTTAAAGCATTTTTGACGATCATAATGCGTTATATATTCTAGTATGATATCAAGTATCTCTTCCAGTGTGTTTGAACCTGCTAGATCGATTTTGTAGTTTGCTTTTTCTAGCCTATCGAAAATAGCATTATCTTTCTTTCGTATCTCTTCATATGAAGAAGGTGTTAAAATCAACATCAATAGAGTTGATGGTAAGTGGGCATTAATGATTGCCTTGATAACTTCTAATGACCTTTTATCTGAGTCAAATTCATCAATTTGAAGAATGGTCAGTTTCTTTAAAAATTTTAGATTTAAATTAGCCATTGCTGATATCCTGCTAATAATATGCTCCATGTTCGTAATATTATCTGCATCATCTCCGAATTTACCTTCGATTATTAATCTCATAACGGATGTCTCAACTCTCGAAAATTCTGCGTTCAACACCCGATCTATGGCAGAGTAGTCCGGAGCCATACTCCCATCCAAAACCCGTTCAGCTTTATGTGAGAGATTTTTCTTTGTAAGGAAATCAACAAACCCATATTTGAAAATTTTCTTGGCTTGCTTATTACTCTGTTCTGCCTTGTCTTTAAGGTAATAAACAATCGCTTTTCTTAGGCTATAGATATATTCTTTATCAAAACCTCTTAAGAGTGCACTATACATACTATGCAAGTCACGAGGAAAAACTTGAGATAGGTCTGCGTATGATATAACAGTATCCTTACAGATCTGCTGCAATGCTCTAATATGCAAGGCTAGGTGTGTCTTACCAGATCCAACATCTTGAATAAGAGTAATTAAACGAAAATCCCTACCAGTTGCGATCGTAGTAACTTTAGAATTCAAATCGTCGATACAAGATAATACAGCCATCTTTGCTTCCTTATGCCTTCTTCCTCCTAAAATTTGAGCATCTATTGGTGTTGGAGTAGGACTGCTAGGATAAGGGTTTTGTGTTAAACCATACGGATACACCTATATGCACCTCACAAATCCATGGAGCAGGCCTCTGACAATCAATCCCTCATATCCACCTGTAGATAATTCATATTTATCATGGTAGAGATTTGTCAATTGTTCAACAAACCTATAGAAATCTTCATTTGATATATTATGCTTTTTGCATAACTCATTTCTCACTTTTGATAGTTCTACCCACCCAATGGAACTTGAATTATTTCCAATAGATAGATCGAATTCATTTCTGAATCTGTCTAAGTGCATTGTCGATTCATCATTATTATGTACTTGTGAAATACCATCTAGACTTCTTGTTGCAGCGGATTTTTCAGAATTCTTAATATTATTGTACAATGTTTCTAGGGTTTTCGCTAGACCATCAGATGTTTTATTAACAGACAGCTCTAGATGCATGATAGTTTCATACATCAATCTGAATTTTGGATCGGTATTTAACAGATTTTGAAGATAATAATCTTTATGCCAACAGTAGTATGCAGTGCCTTTCTTATCAATGAATATATCACCAGAGGTTACAAGTCTTTCTATAATAACATCAATTCCCATATCTTGAAACTCTTTACGCAGGTCTATTTTTTTTATCCCTGCTGTCCCCGCAGAAGTTATCCGTTCGACAATTTTTTGTTCTGCTGACATGCGATAAAAATTCTAAATCATTATATAAATCTAAAGGTGATACCTTTCCACATGTTTTGTAAAAGTAGTTGAACCTCCGAAAGAATGATTAAGCATATAATCTGCAATGATATGGGATGATGATTACTCCTTCTGAGTTATGATGAAAGTACTAGGGTAACTGACCAAATCCTTTTGATATCAGATCTCTCTACCTTGGCTATTAGATATAATGAGAAAGGAAGAATAACAGTTAGCGTCCGTTGCCTATCAAATTACAAGTTATAATAATTCTTACAATTAGGGGTATAAATTTAATCTCAATGGCAAGAGATCGTTTATACATTTTCATATTCCTTAAATTTCGCTCTTCCTCTGTTCATCATAGCAAAAATAAAAAGAATAATTGCAATCCAGATCGCGCTGAGAACGATGTTAGTGAAGCTAACATAAAGATAAGGAGTTGCTTCGATTAAATTAGATTCTATTATTTCAATAGAATTACGTAGATCTGCCAATCCAGTATTATAAGCGGCACTATCTAACTCCAATGATGAAATTGAATTGGCACGTGAAAGCATTGCATCGAGCTCATTTTGAATTGCGCTGAAATCTGTTCTTGGATTGGGAAATACCCATACTGGATTTCCCGCATTTGGAAGCAAATACTTAACTGGCTTAATGTAATTCGCCACTGCTTCTGGCGACTGAGCACCTTGTGCTCTGGACAAATACCCTACTGCTTTGTCCAATGGATAGATTGTATTTTCATAACCATAAAAGGCCACTACCGCGCCAAAGGCTAAAAAACCCAAAACACTCAATACCATAAGTCTATAATATTTAGATGTCATAGCCTTTTCAATAGTTGACTTGCCGTATGTCGTTTTTTCTATTGTGTTAATATATACTTTAGTCTTTTCTATTTTGGCTAATTCGACATTTGTCTCAATAATTTTTGACAATTGCTTTGATATTAAAAGATCTTGTTGACAGGAAGTCTGTAGTCTTTTATTTGATTTATTGTAAATAAATGAAGAATGAGCTATGCTCAAATAAGCAATATAAATGAAACCAATTGTTTGAAGTAAGAGAATAGGCACAAATATTGGATTTCCCGTGAATATAGAAATGAATATTGCAATAGTGCCATACATTCCAAAAAATATCTCTAATAAAGTGATTTTAGTAAAAGGTAACACATATGATTTATTTCTCCATTCGTCGCCTTTTTTGATAATGCCAAATTTAGGAGTACGTAAGAATTCATTCTTTCTTACCAACAATGCTTCAAAAATGGCCACTGTATTGTTAACAGATATTCCTGTTGCAAAAAAAATCAAATAAAAGTATTGGCGAGCCTTCATTTTCCATTTATCTCTCCAAATTTTCCTTATAATAAATAGGTATGTGGCAGGTCCCATCGCAATATAGATTAGAATTGCGATAATGGGAGCCCAACTTACAGCGTATAATTTATAATCTAATGCAAGCAACATAGGAAAAATAATAAATTGAGTTAAGAATAATGGATGCACAATGTGTCTAGTGAGTTGTATGAATGCCTGAATCTTGGTGTCCACAGGTATTTTTCTGTCTAATGCAACATCAGTTAAGAGCTTCATAGCAACTTGCATAGAACCTTTTGCCCACCTAAACTGCTGCCGCTTCGCTGCGTTAATCTGCACTGGAAGTTCTGCCTCTATAATGAGATCCTCAAGAAAGAAACACTTCCAACCTTTAAGCTGGGCGCGGTAACTGAGATCAAGATCTTCTACAAGGGTGCTTGTATGCCAACCTCCAGCATCATTAATACAAGAAGTCCGCCATATCCCTGCAGTTCCATTAAAGTTCATAAACAAATGAGTCAAACTTTTTGCTTTTTGTTCGATCAAGAAATGAAAGTCAAGTGAAATTGCCTGTGCTTCAGTTAGTGACGAATAATTTTCGTTAATGTGGCCCCATCTGCATTGTACCAGTCCTACTTTAGGATCTGAAAACGATCCTATTGCTTTTTTCAGAAACCAGTTAGGAGGAATGAAATCTGCATCAAAAATAGCAATAAATTCACCCTTCGCAATCTTCATACCGGCTTTCAATGCGCCAGCTTTGTAGCCAGATCTTACAGTTCTATGTAAATAGACTATATCAAAGCCTTTGAATGTATAACGATCTATTATAAACCTAATTATTTGACCAGTATTATCATCTGAATCATCCAGTACTTGAATTTGTAACTTTTCTATTGGATAATCGATTCTGCATACGGCATCAATTAAGCGTACGGCCACATATTTTTCATTATAAATAGGAAGTTGAATAGTTATCAACGGTAGAGAGTTGTCATTTTCAATCTCCATTTTTTTTTTCATTGCTTTTTGATGTCTCAAATTGTGCTGGGAGTGATAAGCGAGATAGAAAAAGTTAAGTGTATAAACCGTTACTAACCAAGCGACTATAATGAATGAAGAATAAAGAATTGCACCTATTCCACTCATTGTCTTCTATCCTTGGTGCGGAGGTTAGCGTTCAAAGTATTTATAGTCACCGTAAGAATATGCACTTTCAGCACTTGACTTTCATATTTTAAATTACTAAACACGTGTTATATTAACGAAATATTTGTCGCATTATTAGATAATAAATAGATAGTACATATACATAATAGATAATAAAATTAATAAAATAATATTTAATTAATTAATTATTTATAAATAAATAAATAATAAATAATAATACAAAATAAAACATTATTAACTTTTTTGGAATATTTTAATTGCTTGTGGAGGACATACATTCTCACATGCCATACAAAATATACAATCCTTTTCTCTAATCATGAAAGGTTTCTTTTCTGATGCTGGATGTCCTGGAGTATCTAGCCATTCATATACATTGACTGGACAGGCCTCAATACATGCTCCATCTGCGACGCATATATCAAAATCAACACATACTTCAGTTCCCCATATTCCTAGCTGTCCTGGTGGATCTAAAGGGCCCCATACCTTAATACCTTGGAATGTACCTGCCTGTTGTCTGTTTGATTTAAAGCTAGCGTCTATAGGTCCATCTACCTTAGAATAGTTGGTTCCAGTACCTGTAAGGGAAATAGTTGTGTTACCACCAC